>DATLZG010000104.1:0-6651 GCA_035574095.1 Burkholderiaceae bacterium
CGGGTTCACGGCCGGGCCGGCCGTGTCCTTGTAGGGATCGCCGACGGTGTCGCCGGTGACCGCCGCCTTGTGCGCGTCGGAGCCCTTGCCGCCGTGGTTGCCTTCTTCGATGTACTTCTTCGCGTTGTCCCAGGCGCCGCCGCCGGTGGTCATCGAGATCGCGACGAACAGCCCGGTGACGATCGTGCCCATCAATACGCCGCCCAGCGCCTCCGGCCCGAGGATCACGCCGACCAGGATCGGCACCAGCACCGGCAGCAGCGACGGGATCATCATCTCCTTGATCGCCGCCGTGGTCAGCATGTCCACCGCCCTGCTGTAGTCGGGCTTGGCGGTGCGTTCCATGATGCCTTTGATCTCGCGAAACTGCCGGCGCACCTCCTCGACGACGCTGCCGGCGGCGCGACCCACGGCCTCCATCGCCATCGCCCCGAACAGGTAGGGGATCAGGCCGCCGATGAACAGGCCGATGATCACCTTGTGGTTCGACAAATCGAACGCCGCCTTGATGCCGGCTTGCTCGAGCCCACCGGTGTAATCGGCGAAAAGCACCAGCGCCGCCAGTCCGGCGGAGCCGATCGCGTAACCCTTGGTGACGGCCTTGGTCGTGTTGCCGACCGCGTCCAGCGGATCGGTGATCGCGCGCACTTCCTTCGGCAACTCGGCCATTTCGGCGATGCCGCCGGCGTTGTCGGTGATCGGACCGTAGGCGTCCAGCGCGACGATGATGCCGGTCATCGACAGCATCGCGGTGGCAGCCACCGCGATGCCGTACAGCCCGGCCAGGTTGTACGACGCCAGGATGGCGGCGCAGATCACGATCAGCGGCCACGCGCACGCCTTCATCGACACCGCGATGCCGGCGATGATGTTGGTCGCGTGCCCGGTGGTGGACGCCTGCGCGACATAGCGCACCGGATTGAATTGCGTGCCGGTGTAGTACTCGGTGATGTAGACCAGCGCGCCGGTCAGCGCGAGTCCGACCACCGCCGACAGATAGAGTTTCATCACGGTCGTGCCACCGGCGGCCGCCACCGGGCCGAGCAGCCAGTCGGTGATCGGATAGAACAGCACCAGCGCCAGCACGCCGGCGACGATCAGCCCGCGATACAGCGCGTTCATGATCTTGGCGCCTTCGGTCGCTTTGACGAAGAAGCAGCCGATGATCGAGGCGACGATCGACGCGCCCGAAATCGCCAGCGGATAGATGATGCCGGCGTCGGTACCCTTGAACGCGAGCGCGCCCACCAGCATCGTCGCGACGACCGTCACGGCGAAGGTCTCGAACAGGTCGGCCGCCATGCCGGCGCAGTCGCCGACATTGTCGCCGACGTTGTCGGCGATCACCGCCGGGTTGCGCGGATCGTCCTCCGGAATGCCGGCTTCCACCTTGCCGACCAGGTCCGCGCCGACGTCCGCCCCCTTGGTGAAGATGCCGCCGCCGAGGCGGGCGAAGATCGAGATCAACGAGGCGCCGAAAGCGAAGCCGATCATCGGATGCAGCAGTTCGCGCGCGTTGCCCGAGGCGTGCGTGACGGTCAGCAGCCAGTAAAACCCCGCGACGCCGAGCAAGCCCAGCCCGACCACCAGCAGCCCGGTAATCGCGCCGCCTCGGAAAGCGATGTTCAGCGCCGCGTTCAGTCCCTGCGTGGCCGCCTGCGCGGTGCGCACGTTGGCGCGCACCGAGACGTTCATGCCGATGTAGCCGGCCGCGCCGGACAGCACGGCGCCGAGCACGAAGCCGATCGCGGTCCACAGGCCGAGCTGCGGGACGATCGCGATCACGATCGCCAGCACGACGCCGACGATGGCGATCGTGCGGTACTGCCGGTTCAGATAGGCCTGCGCGCCGGTTTGCACGGCGGCGGCGATCTCCTGCATGCGCGGATTGCCCGCGGGTTGGCGCAGGATCCAGGAAATCGACCACGCGCCGAAGACCACGGCTGCGAGGCCGCAGGCGAGCGCTAGCATCAATCCGGATGACATCGTTTCTCCTTCTGGTTTGTCGAGACGGCGGTGTTGAGAATGCGCGGGTGGGCGACGCTACTGCAACGCGCCGAACACCCGTTGTTTGATCTCTTCGACGCTGCCGACGCCGGAAACCTTGCGGTACTGCGGCGCTTCGGGATCGCCGCTGGCGGCCCATTTCTTGTAGTAGTCGACCAGCACGCTGGTCTGCGCGTGATACACCTCGAGCCGCTTGCGCACAACGTCTTCGCGGTCGTCGTCGCGCTGGATCAGCGGTTCGCCGGTGACGTCGTCTTTGCCTGCAATCCGCGGCGGGTTGAACTTGACGTGGTAAGTGCGGCCGCTCGCCAGGTGAACGCGGCGTCCGCTCAGGCGCTCGATGATGTCGGCATCCGGCACGTCGATCTCGAGCACGACATCGACGCGCACGCCCGCCTTCTTCAGCGCTTCGGCCTGGCCGATCGTGCGCGGAAAGCCGTCGAACAGGTAACCGGCAGCGCAGTCCGGCTCCCTCAGCCGCTCCAGCACCAGGCCGATGATGATGTCGTCGGAAACGAGTTGGCCGGCGTCCATCACCCTTTTGGCCGCCAGCCCGAGCGGCGTGCCAGCCCTCACCGCGGCGCGCAGCATGTCGCCGGTCGAAATCTGTGGAATGCCATAGCGCTGCGTAATGAATGCCGCCTGCGTGCCCTTGCCGGCACCCGGCGGGCCCAGAAGAATCAGCCGCATCGCACTCCCCCAGCCTGATCGTCTTGTGGTCGCGCCGAGCAGCGGCTGTCAGGCTCGAAGAAGTTCCGCTGCCGATAAAGCGCGCGGATTCTACCCGCACGCGTCGCCGCGATCGGTTGTCACGGCTCGACGGAACGGACCGCGGCGCGACCCGTTCGTCAGGTTCGTGTAAGCGTTCTGGGTAGCGCGGAGCGCCGTACTCGCGACCCCGGACTCCCGGCTCCCGACCCGCGACTCAATCGATGCGCACCCACTCACCCATCAGCCTATTGTGTCTGCGGCCGGGCGCTGCGCGCCCTTAACGTTCGCTGCGCTGACGTTAGCCTGCGACGCAATCGGCTCGAATGGGTTCGCATCTAGTCGATGCGAACCCACTCACCCATCAGCCAATTGTCGGCGCGATGCACGACGTGTACGTTGGCGCGCATCGCCCACGGGATCACCTGCCGGTGCAGCGGTACGTGGTGGACCTGGTCGTTGTGCTCGGCGAGCGCCTGCGCGATCAGTTGCTTGCGCCTTTCGGGGTTCATTTCGACCGCCGCGGCGTCGATCAGCGCATCGAGCTTCGGGTTCACATAGCGGCCATAGTTGAAGAAGCCGTTGCCGCTCGCCTTGTCCAACGAGCGCAACACCGGCGACAGCGTTGTCTGCGCGTCGGTCACCGCGCCGCCCCATCCGAGCATGTAAAAGCTGGTGTCGAACTTTTCCAGCTTCGGGAAGTACGTCGCGCGCGGCATCGCGGTGACTTTCACCTTGATGCCGACGCGCGCCAGCATCGCCGCCACCGCGAGGCAGATCTCCTCGTCGTTGATGTAGCGGTTGTTCGGGCAGTCGAGACCGACTTCGAAGCCGTCCGGGTAGCCGGCCTCGGCGAGCAGTTGCTTGGCGCGTTGCGGGTCGTACGGCAGCCGCTTCTCCGCTTCCGGGGTCGAGCCTAGGATCGACGGCGTGATGCCGCCGGTCGGAACGGCCGCCCCGCGCATCGTGCGCGTGCGCAGCGCCTCGATGTCGATCGCCTGGTATACGGCCTGCCGCACCCGCTTGTCCTTGAACGGGTTCTTGCCTTTGACGTTCGAGTACAGCAGTTCGTCGCGGTGTTGGTCGAAGCCGAAGAAGATGATGCGATTCTCCATGCCGTCGACGACCTTGACGCCGGCGGTCGCACGCAGGCGCGCCAAGTCTTGCGGCGGCGGGTCGAGGATGAAGTCGACCTGGCCGGACAGCAGCGCCGCGACGCGCGTGGCATCGGAAGAAATCGGCGTGTAAACGATCTCGTCGACGTTACCCTCGAATCTTCCCCACCAGTCGGGATTGCGGCGCAGGACCGTGCGCACGCCGGGCTCGCGCGAGATCAGCTTGAACGGGCCGGTGCCCATCGCATGGCGCGACGCGTGCGTCTCCTCCTTGTTCTTGAAATCCAGCGGGCGTTCGACCCGGTGCTTTTCCGCCCACGCCTTGCTCATGATGAAGACGGCGGCGGCGTGCTCGAGCGTGATCGGGTTCGGTTTGTCTTGCGTGAACTCGACCGTGTAATCGTCGATCTTGCGCGGCTTGCCGACCGGCAGCGCGTACTGCCGTATCTGCGAATTCGGGTGGCTGGCGCGCTCGAACGAGAAAACCACGTCGTCGGCCGTGAACGGCGTGCCGTCGTGGAACTTCACGCCGCGCCGCAGGTTGAAACGCCACACCAGCCCGTTCTGCGTCCACGACGTCGCCAGCCCCGGCACGATGCGCAGCTCCTTGTCGCGCATCACCAGCGTGTCGTGGACCTGCTGCGAGAACAGGTTGGTCAGCAGCTCGTTTTGCGAATACGGATCGGCCGTCTGCGGGTCCCCCTGCGATGCCCAGCGCAGCGTCTTGGCGTGTGCGCCGGCTGCGCAGACCAGCAGCGCCGCGACGGCGGCGAACAGCTTTCTCATTTGGTGTCTCCTCGTGTTCTGGCGCGGACGCAGTCTACTTTCCGCGCGCGTAGGCGGCGCGCGCGAGCGCCAGTTGCTCCGGCGTGTCCACCCCCGCCGGCAGGGCTTGCGCCAGCGGCAGCACGGCGATGCGATAGCCGAAGGCGAGCGCGCGCAGCTGTTCCAGGCTCTCGAAGCGCTCCAGCGGATCGCGTGCCAGGCGCGGGTACTCGCGCAGGAACCCGCCGCGGTAGGCATACAGACCGACGTGGCGATAAGCCGGCAGCCCGGCAGGCAGCGCGGTGCGTCCGCCGGCGAACGCATCGCGCGCCCACGGGATCGGCGCGCGCGAGAAATACAGCGCTCGGCCGCCGCGATCGAGCACCACCTTGACGATGTTCGGATCGAAGAACTCGGCGCCATCGGCGAGCGGATGGGCGGCGGTGGCGATCGCGCAGTCCGCGTTGCGCGCCAGAGATGCGGCGACGTCGGCGATCACCGCGCTCGGGATCAGCGGTTCGTCGCCCTGCACGTTGACGACGATCGTTTCGTCATCCAACCCGAGGCGAACAAAGGCTTCGGCCAGGCGATCGGTGCCGGTCTCGTGCGTGGGCGAGGTGAGAATCGCCTCGACGCCGTGCGACGCGCAGGCGGCGACGATCTCATCGCTATCGGCCGCCACCACGACCCGTGCCGCGTGCGCGGCCTGCGCCCGCTGCGCGACGCGCACAACCATCGGCGCGCCGCCGATGTCGGCCAGCGGTTTGCGCGGCAGCCGGACGGAGCCGAGCCGTGCCGGAATCAGCGCGACGAACGAGGTCATCCGCCGTCGGCGGGGGTCGCTTCGTCGAGCCGGCGCGCTTCGCTTTCGAGCATCACGGGGATGCCGTCGCGGATCGGGTAGGCGAGCCCGGCCGCGCGCGAAACCAGCTCCTGGCGCTCCTTGTCGTACTGCAGCGGCGCCTTGGTCAGCGGGCACACGAGGATGTCGAGCAGGCGGGGATCCATAAGCTCAGGTTGCGGGGGCGGGTTTGATGCGCGCTTCGATCAAATCGATCAGGCCGGCGTCGATCTGCGTTTGCAGCGGCACCACGCAGATTCGGCTGTCGGCGGCGAGCTGCCGGTTGGCGGCGCATTTTACGGCGTCCTTCTCCGTGATCAGCGCGCAATCGAACGCGCGCCCGGCGAACGGGTTGTGGGCGAAGTCGTAGTGGTCGCCGAGTTCGAGGGTATCGAATGTCAGGCCGAACTCGCGCAGCATCGCGAAGAAACGCTGCGGCTGGCCGATGCCGGCCGCAGCGAGCAGCTTGACGCCGCGGCTCGCCTGCTCGCGCGCCAGTTCGGACAGACTCACCGTGTGCGTCGGATCCCGCAGCGAGTACGCGTGTGCGATCGAGGTGCGCAGGCGAAAGAACGGCGAGAAGATGCGCACCGTCGGTTGGCCGCGCAGGACCACGGCGTCGACTTCGACCAGCCGCCGCGGCGGCTCCCGCAACGGGCCCGCCGGCAGCAGCCAGCCGTTGCCGACACCGAGCTCGTGCACGAGCGCGATCTCCACGTCGCGTGCCAGACGCCGATGCTGCAGGCCGTCGTCGGCGACGATCACATCGACGTTCGGCCGCAGATTCAGCAGCAGTCGAGCGGCCCCGACGCGGTCTGCACCGACCGCGACCGGTGCGCCGGTGGCGCGCGCAATCAGCAGCGGTTCGTCGCCGTACTCGGCGGCCGTGCCGTCCGCCTGCACCAGGCGCGCGGCGGCACTGCGACTGCCGTAGCCGCGCGAAACCACTCCGGGAAACCAGCCGCGCGCGCGTAGCGCACGCACGACTTCGATCGCGAGCGGCGTTTTGCCGGTGCCGCCGACGTACAGGTTGCCGATCACGACGACCGGCACCCCCGGTCGCACGGCGCGCGCGAAACCGACGCGGTAGCGCCAGCGGTCGAAGCGCCACCAGAGCAGGTGCAGCAGCGCCAGCGGCGCGAGCAGCCAAGCGACCGCCCCGCGCCGCCGCCATACCCGATTGACCCACGCCTCCAGGCGGGCCCAAAGCGCCAT
>DATLZG010000105.1:0-8146 GCA_035574095.1 Burkholderiaceae bacterium
AGGCGCTCTCGCAACAGCGCCAGCTCCGCCTGCGCGGCGCGCTTGACCAGCGCCTGGCCGTAAGCGGCGATGACCGCCGCCAGCCGCGCCTGCCCGAGCAGCCGATCGACCGCCGGCAATTGCGCGAGCGCGGCTGCGGGATCCACGCTTGCCTCGCCCGCACCGGGCAGAGTCAAGTCGGTCATCGTTAACTGCCGCCGGGATGCAGGAGAAAGTTCGGTCCGGAACGCGTGTAGCCGCGTTCGTCGACCAGCAGGTCCAGTGCGAGCGTGGCCAGGTCGTCGGCCATCGGTTCCAGCAGCGGGTCCTTTTCCTGCACCATGATTTTCAGGTACGACTTGCACTCGTCGCAGGTTTCGGCGCGCACCGCAGCGTCGCCCGGCGCCCGGTCCGGAACCTCGATGCTCAGGTAGCCGACGCTCTTGTCATCCTCGCACGCGCTGCACTTGACGCGCACCATATTCCACTCGGTGCTGCATAGCGCGCACACCAGATAGCGCAGGTTCGCCTGCGCGCCGCCGATGCGTACCACGCTCGCCACCGGGCGCGTGCCGCACACCGGGCACACGGTCGCGACGTCGCAGTGGTCGACGTCGGCCGGCGCCAGCGTGGCCGCGCGGCGAGTGAAATAGACCTGCAGTGCGGCGCCGACGAGCGGCACTTGGACCGCATCCTCGGCGTCCGCGTTGCCCGCCAGCACGCGGTCGGCCAGCGCCTCCAGCGCCGGGGCGTCGAGCGCCGCCAAGCGCTCCAGCGCAACGGCCAGCGGCGCGTCCGCCTGCGGCCGCAGCGTTGCCAGCAGCGTCTGAAGATCGTCGCGCCAGTGCGCGTCGCGCTCATGCGAAAGCGCGGCCAGTGGCGGCATGCCGTAGGCGCGGCTGGCGGCGATCGCCGATTCCGCCACCGGCGGCGCCTGGCGCGCGTCGCAGGCTCGCGCCTGGGCGCGGCACACGCGCGCCATCAACTGCAGGTAGGGGCCGAGCGCGTGGCCGGGCGCCAGCTGCTCGAAACGGGCGGCGCGCTCGGTGAAGAGCCGCGCGCCAGCGGGCAGCACGACGCGCGGCGCATGCGCGACGCGCTCGGTCGAACCATCGGTCACGATGCGGGTCGCCACGGTGCTTGCTCGCGCATGCCAAAAAAGACGGCGGCCGACATCGGGTCGCGCCCGACTGTATGCCGCCGCCGTTGCGGGTGAACTCGCGTCTACTTCGCCGCGCCGGTCACTTTACGGTACCACAGCGGGTGGTGATGCTTGGCCCAGGCGTGCGTCACGGTGCCGCGCGTCATCGCGCGCAGACTGCCCTTGACCCAGAACAGGCCCGCGTAGACGTGCACGACGATTCCGACGATCAGCACGAACGCCGCCAGCATGTGCACGACGGCGGCGATGCGGATCGCCGCGATCGGGAAAAAGCCGGCGAAGTATGGCCGCCACAGGATGATGCCCGACACCAGCAGCAGCACCATCGTGACGACCATCGTCCAGAACAGCTGTTTCTGGCCGATGTTGTACTTGTCGATCTCCGGCAGGTTGCCTTCGCGGTTGTTGATCACGTCGCGCAGGTGCTTGCGCCACTCGCGGTCGTACGGCTGGATGATGTTGTCCTCCCAGTAGCGCATCACCATGAACAGGAAGAGGACGAACATCAGCACGCCGAGGAACGGGTGCAGGATGCGCGCCCACGCGCCGCCGCCGAGCAGCCAGGCGAGGAAGTAGAACGCCGGGTGGAAGAACGCCAGCCCGGATGCCGTGAGCAGGATGAACAGGATCGCGACGATCCAGTGGTTGGTGCGCTCCGCCGGCGTGTAGCGCGGCACTTCGCCGCTCTTCAGCACGACCTGACTCATGCCTTGTCTCCCGTTTCGACTTCCTTCGGCCCGCGCGTCACGTAGTGGAAGAACGCGCCCAGCACCGCCAGGCCGAGACCGATCGACAGCAGCGGCTTCGTCACCCCCTTCCACAGCCGCACCATCGGACTGACCTTCGGATCGGCCGGCAGCCCGCTGTACAGCTCCGGCTTGTCGGCGTGCTGCAGCACGTACATCACGTGCGTGCCGCCCACGCCCGGCGGGTCGTACAGACCGGCGTTCTGCAAACCGCGCTCCTTCAGATCGTTCACCCGCTTGTTGCCGCGCGCGACCATGTCCTCCTTGGCGCCGAACATGATGGCGCCGGTCGGGCAGGTCTTCACGCACGCCGGCTCCAAGCCGACCGCGACCCGATCCGAGCACAGCGTGCACTTGTAGGCCTTGTTGTCCTTCTTGCTGATGCGCGGAATGTTGAACGGGCAGCCGGCGATGCAGTAGCCGCAGCCGATGCAGTTCTCCGAGATGAAGTCGACGATGCCGTTGGCGTACTTGACGATCGCCCCCGGCGCCGGACACGCCTTCAGGCAGCCCGGGTCCTCGCAGTGCATGCAGCCGTCCTTGCGGATCAGCCAGTCGAGATTGCCGTCGTCGCGCTGGACTTCGGCAAAGCGCATCACGGTCCACGACTGATCGGTGAGATCGACCGGGTTGTCGTACACGCCGACGGTCGTGCCGATGTCGTCGCGCAGATCGTTCCACTGCATGCAGGCGACCTGGCAGGCCTTGCAGCCGATGCACTTGGAGATGTCGATCAGCTTGGCAACCGGCACCGCCGCCACCCGCGCCTGCGGGGTGGCGGTGGTCGTCGCGCTGCGCAGTTCGACGTCAAGCGATTGCAGCGATGCCATGACGTCCTCCTACGCTTTCTCGAGGTTGACCAGGAACGCCTTGTACTCGGGCGTCTGCGAGTTCGCGTCCGCCACGTACGGCGTCAAGGTGTTGGCCAGGAAGCCATTCTTCGCCACGCCGACGAAGCCCCAGTGAATCGGGATGCCCACCGTGTGCACGGTCTTGCCCGCCACCTGCAGCGCCTTGATGCGCTTGGTCACCACCGCGGCGGCTCTGATCTCGCCGCGGTTGCTGCGCACCTTGACCATGTCGCCGTTGCGAATACCTTTCTCCTTCGCCAATTCTTCGCCGATCTCGACGAACTGCTGCGGCTGCGTGATCGCGTTGGACTCGACGTTCTTGGTCCAGAAGTGGTGATGCTCGGTCAGCCGATATGTCGTCGCCGCGTACGGGAACTGATCGGCCTTGCCGAACGCTTCCATGTCGCCTTTGTAAACGCGCGCGACCGGGTTGCTGATCGCCTTCTTGTTGCCCGGATGCAGCGGGTTCTCGGCGAGCGGTGTCTCGAACGGCTCGTAGTGTTCGGGGAACGGCCCTTCGGCCATCAACCCGCCCGGCGTGAACAGGCGCGCCACGCCTTCGGGCGTCATGATGAACGGACCGGCGCCCGAGTCGGGCCCGAGGTCCGGCCGGATGTCCGGGACATCGCTTCCCGCCCACGCGGTGCCGGTCCAACGGATGCCGGCGCGCTGCGGGTCCCACGGCTTGCCGTCCGGCGACGCGCCGGCGCGGTTGTACAGCACGCGCCGGTTGGCCGGCCACGAGAAGCCCCAGTTCTGGTAATTGCCCAGACCGGCCGGGTCGGACTTGTCGCGGCGCGCCGCGTTGTTACCGGCCTGCGTCCATACCCCGCAGTAGATCCAGTTGCCGCAGGCGGTCGAGCCGTCGTCCTGCAGCAGACCGAAGCCGGGCAACTGTTCGCCCGCTTTGACCAGCACCTTGGTCTTGTCTTTCGGATCGACGATGTCGGCCAGCGCGCGGCCGTTGATCTCGCGCAGCAGCTCTTCGCCGCTCGGCTGCGCCGGGTTCAGATAGCTCCAGGTGAGCTTCAGGATCGGGTCCGGGAACTTGCCGCCTTCCTTCGCGTACATCGCGCGGATCTTCAGGAACAGACCGGCGATGATGTCGCGGTCGATCTTTCCCTCGCCCGGCGGTTCGGCACCGGCCCACTTCCACTGCACCGTGCGGCCCGAGTTCGTGAACGATGCGGTCTCCTCGGCGAAGCAAGACGACGGCAGGCGGAAGACCTCGGTCTTGATCTCCTCCGGCTTCACGCTGTTGAACTCGCCGTAGTCCTTCCAGAACTCGGCCGTGTCGGTGCGCAGCGGGTCGATGACGACCAAGTACTTCAGCTTCGACAGCGCCGCGTTGAGCTTCTTCTTGTTCGGCAACGCCGCCAGCGGGTTGAAGCCCTGCACGATCAGGCCGTTCATCCTGCCTTGGTACATGCGCTCGAAAATGGCCAGGATGTCGTATGCGGTGTCGCGCTTCGGGATCCAGTGGTAGGCGAAGTCGTTGTCCTTCGTCGCCGCGTCGCCGAAGTAGGTCTTCATCAGACTGGTGTGCCACTTCGGGAAGTTCTGCGGGAAGTTCATCTGGTTCGGTCGCAGCGGTTTCGGCGTGCGCCGCTCCAGATACTCGGCCCGCGTCGTGTCGGCGTCGGTCGGCGCCGACAGGTAGCCGGGCAGCACCTCCGAGTACGCGCACATGTCGGTGATGCCCTGCACGTTGGCGTGCCCGCGCAGTGCGTTGACGCCGCCGCCGTGCCGGCCCATGTTGCCGAGCAGCAGCTGGATCATCGCCATCGTGCGGATGTTCTGGCTGCCAACCGAGTGCTGCGTCCAGCCGAGCGCGTACAAGATGGTCATCACGCGATCGGGTGTCGCGGTGGAGCCGATCATCTCGGCCACTTTCAGGAACTGCGCCTTCGGCGTGCCGCAGATCTTCTCCACCATCTCCGGCGTGTAACGGCTGTAGTGCTTCTTCATCAGCTGGAACACGCAGCGCGGATCCTGCAGCGTTTCGTCGACCACCGCGTAGCCGTCCTTGCCGATCTCGTAGGCCCAGGTCGAACGGTCGTAAGTACGCTTCGCCTCGTCGTAGCCCGAATACAGACCGTCCTTGAAGTCGAACCCCTCCTTGATGATGAAGGACGCGTTCGTATACGCCTTCACGTATTCGAGGTGGATCTTGTTGTTCGACAGCAGGTAGTTGATGACGCCGCCGAGGAACGCAATGTCGGTGCCGACGCGGATCGGCGCGTACACATCGGCCACGGCCGCCGATCGCGTGAAACGCGGATCGACGACGATGAGCTTGGCCTTGCGATGCTCGAGCGCCTCGGTCACCCACTTGAAACCGCACGGGTGTGCTTCGGCGGCGTTGCCGCCCATGATCAGAACCAGGTCGGTGTTCTTGATGTCGACCCAGTGGTTGGTCATCGCTCCGCGACCGAATGTCGGGCCCAGACTGGACACCGTCGGCGCGTGTCAAATTCGTGCCTGGGTATCGAGGGCAACCATCCCCAGGCCGCGTGCGACCTTGACCGTCAGAAAACCGGATTCGTTGCTCGCCGCGCTCGACACCAGCAGGCCGGTCGTGTTCCAGCGATTGACCGGCACGCCCTTGTCGTTGGTCTCGATGAAGTTGGCGTCGCGGTCCGCCTTCATGTGCTTGGCGATGCGCGTCAGCGCCTCGTCCCACGAGATGCGCTTCCACTCTTTGGCGCCGGGCTCGCGCACCTCCGGATACTTCAAGCGGTTCGGCGAGTGCACCATGTCGAGCAGACCGGCGCCCTTCGGGCACAGCGTGCCGCGGCTCACCGGATGATCGGGATCGCCCTCGATGTGGATGATGCGGCTCTTGACGTTCTTCGACTGGTCGCCCAGCGAATACATGATTACGCCGCAACTCACCGAGCAGTAGGGGCAGATGCCCCGTGTCTCAGTCGTGCGTGCCAGCTTGAAGGCTCGTACCTCGGCCAACGCGGCCCCGGGCGATAAGCCCAGGCCGGCGATCGAGGACGAACCCAGCCCCGCAGCGCAGATCCGGAAGAACTGCCTGCGATTCATGGGTGCATTCATATGTCTCCCAGCAAATCGAATTACCGCCAGTGACGCCGGCGGCACGCGAGTGCCACGCTGTTTCTGCTGTTTCTTGCGAAGCGATAAAAGGATGCCACGAACGAGGACGCCTGGCCACAACGTGCAACGCAACACGACGCTGTGAGCATGGGCTTTGATAGCTGCAGTCGGGAATTGCCGACATCACCCGCCGCCGGTTGCCGTCGATCGTGCGCTCCCATGGTTCCGGGAGGCCGGTGCCCTCAAGGTCGCCCGGATTCGCGTCGAAGAACCTGACCAAGGCGCACCCCGCGCCGATCGCCGTGCACAGCAGCCGCCGATGGCGCCAGAACCACGCACAATCCGCGCGTTCTTCGAGAAACAGCTCGCCGACCTGCGCGAGTCGATTCCCTCGGCGCTGGCCGCGGCGATCGTCAGCGACGACGCCTGTCTGACGCCGGATATCGGGGAAAGCGAGCTGTCGCCGCAAGCCGACCAGGTGCGCTCCCTGGTCGCCGCCGGGCGCACCGTATCGAGTTCGCTGGGTCTGGACCGCACGCGCTGCCTGATCCTGGACGGCACGGCGGGCGTGCTGATCGTGCGGCCGATCGCGACCGCCAAGCCCCGGCTTATCGTGCTGCTGCTTGCCGATCCGCGCGACGTGACACGCGCGCTTGCCGGCGCGCACCAACTGGCGGCACAAGTCGAAGCGCGGCTGGCACCGCCACCGACCACCTGACGCCGCTCAATCTACGCTCCATCTATTCAATCCGTGCGGTGCGCAAGCGGTGGTCGATCGTGCCGCCGCGGCGATCCGTATAGCGGATGCGTACTGGCAGCCCGCACCACCGCGGCGCATACCACACCTCGACCCGATCGCTGTCCTCGTCGCCGGGGCGCCGCCACATCACCGCATCGATGGTGCCCGCCGGCATCTGCAGCGTTGCTTCGCCGCCGCGTTCGAAGCGAAAGGTCGCCACGCGGCGCGCGCCGGCGACGTCGACTTCGTACGCGGCGGCATCTGGATTCGCGCGCTGCCGCCAGGCCAGTTGCAGCACGAGGCTGGCGCGGTCCTGCATGCCGGCGCGGGTGACGGCAGGCGAGTCCGGGGCGGCCGAGAACTCGACGCGCTTGTTCACCCAATCGAAGCGCACGCTGCGCGGCGGTCGGCCGCCGCGCACTTCGACGTATTCCGCCGGCTTCAGGCCTCCGGCATCGATCGTTCCGCGTGAGCTCTGCCGCGCCCGATACAGGCCGACCGCTTCGACCTCCGAACTCAGACTGTAGACCGCGCCGTTGCGCTCAAAGCGCAGCGCGCCGGTGCCGTCGATCGTCAGCGGCCCGCGGCTGGCCGTGACCTCGTAAACGAGTTCGATGCGTGTCGGCCATTCGCCGGGCGGGCAAGCGGGCTGCGCCGCGGCGAACTGTCCCGCACAGGCCAGCAGCGCACAAGCGCTAGCGGCCTTCATTGGCGCTTTCCAGCACGCTCTCGGTCACGTTGCCGCGGCGGTCGGTGAAGCGCAGTCTGACCGGCAGCCAGCGCTGCTGCGGTGCCAGCCACGCTTCGACGCGGGTGTCGGCGCCTGGACCCTTCGGACGATCCAGCTTGACCGTCTCGACCGGACCCGTCGCCAAGTTCAGAGTCTCGCTGCCGACGACCACGAACTCGTAGGTTTCGACGTCGCCGGTGCCGGCGACTTGCATCGAGATCGTCGCCCCCGGAGCGAACGCAGCCGGCAGGTTCTGCGCCAGCGCCATCAACTGAAACTGGAACGACAGGCGGTCCTGAATTCCTTCGCGCGCGGGGCGCTCGTCGCTGCGCCGGCTGAACGTCACGACGCGCCGCGACCAATCGATGTTGACCGCGACCGCCGCGCGCGTCGCGGTCTTCTGCACGTACCGTTCGGGCGCCAAGCCGAAGCGGCGCACCGCGCCGGTGGACGTGATCTCGGCGATCGGCACCTCGAACACGGTCGTGCTCAACCGCGTCTCGTAGCGTTGCGTGGCGACGTCGATCCGCCAATCGATCGTCGTCGTGCCGGCGAACGACGGATAACGCGAATCCGACATTCGATAGACATAGGTCGCGGCGGCAGGCAGGCTCGCGAGCGCGCCGCCGAGTTCAGCGAGTTCCAGCGCGAGATCGCTCGGCATCGGTCGCACCGGTGCGGGCGCCGGCACCGCTTCGCTGGCGAGGCTCGGATCCGGCTCGATAGTCATCTCGGGCGCCGGCGCCGCTTGCGCGGACGCGGCGGCACCGATCGCCGCCTCGTCGTGCAGCGGAAAGGCGAGTGCGGCGGCGGGCATGGGTGCGGTGGAGGTAGCGGGCGCGGCGGCGGCCTGGCGCGCGCTTGGCGCAGTCACGG
>DATLZG010000106.1:0-3644 GCA_035574095.1 Burkholderiaceae bacterium
CGGTGCCGGCCACCGCGCACCACGCCGCCAGCATCAGGCTGTTGCGATAGGCGAGATCGACGCCCGCCTCCGCGAAGCCGTACAGGTAGTGGCGCAGCGTCGGCGTCAGGTTGTACGGCCAGAAGCTGACGAAAGAACCGAACACCGCCATGCCCATCACCAGCAGCATCGCGGCGCTCATCGCAACCACGGCCGCCAGCGACAAGCCGTCGCGCAGCGGCGCCGGCCGCGGCGCGTAAGGCACCGCGCGCGCCGACAGCATCGCTCTTTGCCGGCCCTGCATCGCGCGGTCGATCAGAAAGGCCACGACCGCCGGGATCAGCAGCACGATCGACACCACCGCGCCGAGCGAGAAGTTCTGCTGGCCGACGACCTGCTTGTAGACCTCGATCGCCAGCACGTTCGTGTTGCCGCCGATCACCTTCGGCACGCCGAACTCGGACACCGCCATCGTGAACACCACCATCGCGGCGGACACCAGCCCGTACTTGGCGCCGGGCAGCGTGATGGTGAAGAACTTGCGCGCCGCGCCCGTGCCGAGCGCGTCGGCCGCCTCGTACAGCCGCGCGTCGGCCAGCGACAGCGCCGCCATCAGGATCATCGATGCATGTGGAAACGACGCGAACGTCATCGACAGCACCATGCCCGGCAGCCCGTAGATCTCGCTCAGGCCGAACCAGCCGAGCATGAATTTCAACCACCCCTGGTTGCCGAACAGATACAGAAACGACAACGCCGCGAGCAGCGACGGCGCCAGGATCGGAATCAGCGCGATGCCGCGCCACAAGCCCTTGGCCGGGATGCAGCTTCTCTGCATCGCGTAGGCGAACACGAATGCGAGCGGCACGGTCGCCAGCGTGGTGAGACCCGCGAACGCGAGCGTATTGGCGAGCGTGTCGGCGAGACCCGGCGTGCGCGCGTACTGGATGAAGTTGGCGAGGCCGGCGAAGCCGCCGTCGCGCGTTTGCAGCGCGCGTACCAGAATCATCAGCAGCGGTACGGTCAGAAAGACGAGCAGCGAAACGGCGGTCAGCACGATGCCGCCGCGCGCCGCCAGCGCCTCCAGCCGGATCGGCGGCGCGCGCCGCGCGAACCTCCCGCTCGTGGCGACCGCGGAACTCATCGCTCCGACTCGAACACCCGCACGCGTTCGCCGCGCAGCGCGAACGGAACGATCGCGCCTTCGCGCACGCCCAGCTCGCGCAGTTGGTTGAGCGAGTAGTACACCAGCAGGCGCTGGCCGTCGAAGCCTTCGACCTCGACGTCGGCCAGGCAATAGGTGCCGAGGAAGTCGACGTGCTTGACCGTGCCGCGCAAGGCGTTTGGCAAACGCTCGACCGGGCCGGAGTCGGGCAGCACGCGGTCCTCGGGGCGCAGATACAGCCGCACCTGAGCGCCGGCGGCGACACCGTTGGCCTGCGTGGCCAGTTCGCACTGGCCGACGCGGTAGCGGCCTTCACCCACGCACACCGCACGCAGCACGTTGACCTTGCCGAGAAAATCCGCGACGAACGGGGTCGCCGGCCGCTCGTAGACCTCCTGTGGCGCGCCGATCTGCTCGATGCGGCCGGCGTTCATCACCACCACGCGGTCGGCCATCGACAGCGCCTCCTCCTGATCGTGCGTGACGAGGATCGTGGTCACGCCGAGACGCTGCTGCAATTGGCGGATCTCGCCGCGCAGCCGCTCGCGCACCTTGGCATCGAGCGCGGACAGCGGTTCGTCGAGCAGCAGCAGGCTGGGCGACGTGGCGAGCGCGCGCGCCAGCGCCACGCGCTGCTGCTGCCCGCCCGAGCATTGCGAAGGATATTTCGGCCCCGCGTCCGGCAGCCCCACCAGGGCCAGCAGCTCCTGCACGCGGGCGGCGATCGCCGCGCGACCCGTGCGCCGGTTCACGAGCCCGTAGGCGACGTTCTCGGCCACCGTCAGATTCGGAAACAGCGCATACGACTGGAAAACGATGCCGTAGTCGCGCGCCGCCGGCGGCGCGCGCGTGATGTCGCGCCCGCGCTGCAGGATACGCCCGCGCGTCGCGCTTTCCAGCCCGGCGATGATCCGCAACAACGTGGTCTTGCCGCAGCCTGAGGGGCCGACGAAGCAGACCAGCTCGCCGTCGTGAATCGCGAGGTCGATCGCGTGCAGCGCGACGAAGTCCCCGAAGACCTTGTGCACCCCTTCGAGCTGAAGGGCCTCGCGGGGACTCGCCGCCATCTCAGAAGCTGTGAATCTTTCTACTGCGCGGCCCGCCGGCGTCGTTGCGCGGTGCTCGGGCCTCGCCTATCTTCGTGATATGTCTCGGCCCTGCGCTCCGTGCGCCTAGCCAGCGGGCCGCTCGCGACGAAATCTTCACAGCTTCTCAGGACTCCGTGAACCCGGCGGTGATACCGAGCGCCCACTGCAAGGTGCGGCGCGCCGCGCCGCTTACTTCGGCGCCGCCTTGCTCTCGTAGCGCTTGCTCCACTCCGCCAGGATGCGTTCGCGATTCTTCGCTGCCCAGACGAAGTCGTTTTTCACCAGCCGCGCGGCGTAATCGGACGGTACGTTCGGCAGCGGCTTCTCCAGCCCCTTGACGGCGACGATCGCGAAGTTGTTCGCGTACAGCCGCATCGCGTCGTCGGAGATCGCCCAGTCGAGCAGCTTCTGCGCCGCGGCCAGGTTCTTCGTTCCTTTGTGGATCGCCACCGCCTCCAGGTCCCAGCCCAGGCCCTCTTTCGGGAACACCAGTTCGATCGGCGCGCCCTGCGCCTTCTCGCGGTTGGCGCGGTATTCGAACGAAATGCCGACCACGTACTCGCCGGCGGCCGCGCGCGCGCACGGCCGCGATCCGGAGTGCATGTACTGCGCGATGTTCTCGTGCAGCGCGTCCATGAACTTCCAGCCCTCGGCCTCGCCCCACAGTTGCAGCCACGCGGTGACGTCGAAAAAGCCCGTGCCGCTGGACGCCGGGTGCGGCATCACGATCTGGCCCTTGTACACCGGCTTGGTCAGGTCCTTCCACGTCTCCGGCTTCGGGATGTTGCGCTTGGCTGCTTCCACGGTGTTGAAGCAGATCGTCGCCCCCCACACGTCCATGCCGACCCACGCCGGCGGGTTCTTGCTGTCGCGGTACTGCGGCGACACGCGCGCCAGCCCGGCCGGCGCGTACGGGTGCAGCATGCCTTCGATGTCGAGCAGCGCCAGAGAGGACGCGGCCACGCCCATCACGACGTCGGCCTTCGGGTTCGCTTTCTCCGCCAGCAATTTGGCGGTGATGATGCCGGTCGAATCGCGCACCCACACGATTTCGATGTTCGGGTTGGCCTTTTCGAAGCCGTCCTTGTAGGCCTTCAATTGGTCGGTCTCCAGCGCCGTGTACACGGTGAGCTGGGTTTTCTGGGCCAGCGCCGGGGCAACCGCCAGCAGTCCGAGCAGCCCGGCCCAGGCGCCGAGCGCGAGACGACGCGAGATCATCGATTTCCTCCTTGTGACAAGCGGCCGCAATACGCGGTGCCGCAGCCTAGACAGTGCGCGCGACTGGCGTGTGACGTGATACCGGGCGCGCGTTTCGTAGCAGCTCTTCTTCTTGGACCGGCGCCGGCAGTTTAGAACCTATCTCACGATCCGCGGCGGCCGCGGCGGGGGTGCCTGGGGATGCAGCGCGAGGC
>DATLZG010000107.1:0-4056 GCA_035574095.1 Burkholderiaceae bacterium
CGCCGTCGGCGCCGCGCACGTGCTGACCGAGGCCGCCGCGATGGCGCCGTACCTCGTCGACTGGCGCAAACGCTATCGCGGCGCCGCGCTCGCGGTGGTGCGGCCCGCCAGTACCGAGCAGGTGGCGGCGGTGGTCGCCGCGTGCGCCGAGGCGCGAACGCCGATGCTGCCGCAGGGCGGCAACACCGGGCTGGTCGGCGGCGCAACGCCCGACGGCAGCGGCACCGCGGTCGTCATTTCGCTGGCGCGCATGAACCGCGTGCGCGCGGTCGATACCGCCAACGACGCGATCACGGTCGAAGCGGGCTGCGTACTGCAAACCGTGCAGCAGGTGGCGCGCGAACACGGGCGCCTGTTTCCGCTCAGTCTCGCCGCGCAGGGCAGCGCGACGATCGGCGGCAACCTGGCGACCAACGCCGGCGGCACGCAGGTCCTGCGCTACGGCAATGCGCGCGACCTGACGCTCGGGTTGGAAGTCGTGCTGCCGTCGGCAGAGGTATGGAACGGCCTGCGCGCGCTGCGCAAGGACAACACCGGCTACGACCTCAAGAACCTGTTCATCGGCGCCGAAGGGACGCTGGGCATCATCACCGCGGCGACGCTGAAGCTGTTTCCGCTGCCGCGCGCGCAGGTGACGGCGTTCGCCGCCCTGCCCTCGCTGGCGGCCGCCGTCGATCTGCTGAATGCGGCGCGCGCCGGCGCCGGCAGCACGCTGACCGCGTTCGAGGTGATGGCCGCGAACTGCCTGGCGCGCGCGGTCGCCGAGCTGCCGCGGCTGCGGCTGCCGCTGCCGCTGGACAGCCCGTGGTACGCGCTGCTCGAGATCTCCGATCACGAGGACGAAGCGCACGCCGCCGGCGTGCTCGAGGCGATCCTCGCCGCCGCCAGCGAAGCGGGGCGGGTGCGCGACGCGGTCGTCGCGCGGTCGCTGGCCGAGGCGCAGGCGCTGTGGGCCCTGCGCGAAGGCATTCCGGAAGCGCACGCCAAGGCGGGCGGCAACGTCAAGCACGACATCGCGCTGCCGATCTCCACGATCCCCGATTTCGTCGCCGCGACCAATGCCGCGCTGGCAGCGCGCTTCCCGTGGATCGAACCGTCCGTGTTCGGCCACCTGGGCGACGGCAACCTGCACTACAACATGGGCACGCGCGCCGGTACGCCGATCGCCGTCGCGTTCCAGCACGAGGCCGAGATCAACCGCATCGTGCACGACGCGGTCGCGGCACGCGGTGGATCGATCAGCGCCGAGCACGGCATCGGACAACTGAAACGCGCGCTGCTGCCGCAGTACAAGTCGCCGCTCGAGCTGACGCTGATGCAGCGGATCAAGCTGGCGCTCGATCCCCTCGGCCTGATGAATCCGGGCAAGGTTCTATGATCGTCCCGGCTTGGTTAGACTGCCCCTATCGACCGCGTAGGAGGGCGGACATGCGCATCGCGATCCTGGGCATCGTTGTCGCGGCGGCGGCGCAGGTCGCCGGCGCGCAGAACGTCTATCGCTGCGAGGGCAAGGACGGTAAGGTCACCTACAGCGACGAACCCTGCCCGGCCGGCAGCCGCGCCGTGCGCAAGATCGAGGAGACGCCGGCCGTGTCCACCGCGGCCGGCAAGGACGCTCCGCGCGATGCGCGCGCCGCAGGCCAGATTGCGAGCAGCCGCAGCGGGCGGTTCGATCCGATCGAGGAGGATCGCCGCCTCGATGAGCAGATCGCCGCCACGCGCCGCGAATGCGCGGAACTGGCGCGCCGTGTGCAGTACGCGCGGCAGGATCTCGAAGCGGCACCGCCGTCGCAGCGCAGTACCGCCGAGCTCGCGCTGCGCCGCGCGCAGGACCAGTACCAGTTGTACTGCCCGCGCCGATGAGGCGCCGCGCCGGTGCGCTGGTCGTCGCGGCCGCCCTCCTGGCCGGCGCGGCCGGCGCGCAGCAAACCGTGCAGCGCTGCGAGAGCCCGGACGGCAAGGTCACCTACTCGAACACGGCCTGCCCGCCGGGCACGCACCCCGTGCGCACGATCGAGCCCGAGCCGTCGCCGCCCGCGGTCGATCAGAAGGCGGCACGCGAGCGCACGCAGCGCTATGCGCGCGAGGTCGAGCGTCTGGAGAGCGAGCGCAAGAAGCAGGAGGAAAAGGCGCAGCGCGAGCGGGCAGCGGCGCAGGCCAAGGCGCACAAGAAACAGGTCGAGTGCCGCAAGCTCGAGGCGCGCGTCGAAGACGCGCGCACGGCTTTCGAGAGCGCGACGCTCGCCAAGCGGCAGGACGCCGATCGCCGGCTGCGCCGCGCACAGGCGCAGTACGACGCCGCCTGCGGCAAGGCTTGAGGGCGGTTACGCGGCGCAAGCGTCGAACACTTCCGCCGCGACGCGCAAAGCATCGGCGCCATGGCGCGCCAGAAACGCCGGATCGCTCAGGCGCTGCCGCCAGAGCCGCGCGCGCGGCTGCCCGTGATACAGACCCAGCATGTGCGTGACTACCGCGCGCGGCGCCACGCCCTGCGCGCAGACGCGCTGCAGATAGGCGCTCATGCGCTGCGCCACTTCTTCGCGCACCGGCGCCGCCGCCGCGTCGCCGAACAGTTCGCGATCGACACCGGCGAGCAGATACGGATCGTGATAGGCGGCGCGGCCCAGCATCACGCCGTCGACTCTTTCCAGTTCGGAGCGCGCCTGCGCGAGCGAGGCGATGCCGCCGTTCAGCACAAAAGTCGCGCCGGGGAAGTCGCGTCGCAAGCGATACACCGTTTCATAGCGCAGCGGCGGCACCTCGCGGTTCTCTTTCGGGCTCAGGCCCTTCAACCAGGCATTGCGCGCGTGCGCGATGAACACCCGGCAGCCAGCATCGAATAGCGCGCCGACGAAGTCGCGCACGAAGCCGTAGTCTTCGTTGCGGTCCAGGCCGAGCCGGTGCTTGACGGTGACCGGAATCGACACCGCGTCGCGCATCGCCTTGATGCAATCGGCCACCAATGCGGGCTCCGCCATCAGGCAGGCGCCAAACGCGCCGCGCTGCACGCGCTCCGACGGGCAGCCGCAATTCAGGTTGATCTCGTCGTAGCCCCAGCGCTCGCCGATCCGCGCGCAGTGCGCGAGTTCCGCCGGATCGCTGCCGCCCAATTGCAGCGCGACCGGATGCTCGGCGGCGTCGAAGTCCAGATGGCGCGGCACGTCGCCGTGCAACAGCGCGCCGGTCGTCACCATCTCCGTGTACAGACGGGCGTGGCGCGACAACTGGCGATGGAAGTAACGGCAGTGGCGGTCGGTGCAATCCAGCATCGGCGCCACGCAGAAACGCCAGTTCACTCGATCCCGAGCAGCCACTGGATCACCTGTTTCATCACAAAGCCGAGGATGCCGAACGCGAGTACGAAGAAGAGCACGAACGTGCCGAAGCGGCCAGCCTTGGACTCGCGCGCCACGTTCCAGATGATGAACAGCATCAACGCAATCAGCCCACCGACACCCCAGGTGAGCCCGAACTGCGCGATCTGCTCTTCGGTCAGTTCGAACACCGGTTGTCCTCACGCCCGGCCGCGAGCGCGTCGATATCGACCAGTTCGCGATACGCGTGCCAGGTCGCATGCCCGATCACCGGCACCGCGAGCACGAATCCGACCAGCAGCGTCGCCAGCGAGGCGAGCGTCGCCAGCATGATCAGCGACGCCCACAGCGCCATCGGCAGCGGGTTGTCGCCGACGGCACGCACGCTGGTGAGCACGGCGGCGCGCAGCCCGACGGCGCGGTCCAGCAGCAGCGGCGCAGAGACCGCGGTGGCGGCAAAGACCAGCGCCGCGCCCAGGGCGCCCGCCAGCAGCCACAGCCAGAAAAGCAGCGCGCCCTGCCCGACCACCGCATAGCGCAGGAAATCGAGCGGCTGCGCGATCGGCGCGCGCGCCAGCAGGCCGACCAGCAGAGCGGAGAAAACTACCCACGCGGTAGCGGCGGCGAACAGCAGCACACCCAGCGCCACCAGCGGCCGCGTGCCGCGAAGCCAGGCGTCGATCGCATGCGCCAGGCGCGGCGGCTCGCCGGCCTGCCGGCGCCGACTCAACTCGTACAGCCC
>DATLZG010000108.1:0-3177 GCA_035574095.1 Burkholderiaceae bacterium
CCGGTGTTGACGTCGATCGTCGTCATCGCTTCGGTCTGGTCGATGATCAGATAACCGCCGCTTTTCAGGTCCACGCGCCGCGCCAGCGCCTTCTCGATCTCCTCGTCGATCTGGTACAGGTCGAACAGCGGTCGCTCGCCCGCGTAGTGCACGAGCTTGGGCGCCACCTGCGGCACGTACTGGTTGGCGAACGCCTGCAGCGCGACGAAGTTCTCGCGCGAGTCGATCTGCACGGTCTGCGTCTGCTCGGTGACGACGTCGCGCAGCACGCGCTGCGCCAACGAAAGCTCCTGATACAGCAGCGACGGCGCCGGCACCTTGGTGGCGGCATCGGCGATCTCCTGCCAGCGCTTGCGCAGGTACGAAACGTCGGCCGCGAGGTCGCCTTCCGCCGCATCCTCGGCGCTGGTGCGCACGATGTAGCCGCCTTTCTCGTCGGCCGGCACCAGCCGCTGCAGCATTTCGCGCAGGTGCGCGCGCTCCGCTTCGTCTTCGATGCGCTGCGACACGCCGATGTGCGGGTCCTGCGGCAGGTACACCAGCAGGCGGCCGGCCAGCGAGATCTGCGTGGACAGCCGCGCGCCCTTGGTGCCGATCGGGTCCTTGACCACCTGCACCAGCAGCGCATCGCCCTCGTGCAGCAGCCGTTCGATCGGCGGCGCTTTCTCCTGCCCGAACTGGCGCGTCTCCCAGATGTCGGCGACGTGCAGAAACGCCGCGCGTTCCAGGCCGATGTCGACGAAGGCCGATTGCATGCCCGGCAATACGCGCGCCACGCGGCCCAGGTAGACGTTGCCGACCAGCCCACGCGACGCCGCGCGCTCGACGTGCAGTTCCTGCACCACGCCGGCGGTGAGCACCGCGACCCGCGTTTCCTGCGGGGTGATGTTGATCAGCACGTCTTCCATCGAGGTCGGCAGCGGGAGCTGCGAGAGGGAAAAGGGCTGTCGTTGATCTCGGTTCACGGTCAACGGTCAACGGCTCACAACACGGGCACGCCGGCCTCGCGCAGCAGTTGCGCGGTTTCGTACAGTGGCAGCCCCATTACGCCGGAGTAGCTGCCTTCGATGCGGGCGACGAACACCGCCGCGAGGCCCTGGATCGCGTAGCCGCCCGCCTTGTCGTACGGCTCGCCGGTGGCGCAATACTGCTTGATCTGCGCCTCGCTGAGCGCGCCGAACGTCACCTGCGACACCGAGGTCGCCAGCAGAATGCGCCGTTTGGCGCCGCTGCCGAGCGCGACCGCGACCGCGGTGCGTACCTCGTGCGTGCGCGCCGACAAGCGGCGCAGAAAGTCGGCCGCCTGCTGCGGGTTGGCCGGCTTGCCGAGCACGTCGCCGTCGACGATCACCACCGTGTCGGCGGTCAGCACCGGCTTCACCAGCATCGAACGCAGCGCCAGCGCCTGCGCGCCGATCTCCGCCTTCGCGCGCGCCACGCGTTCGACGTAGTCGGCGGCCGATTCGCCCGCGTGCTGCACTTCGTCGACGTCGGCGCCGCGCGGCGCGGCGAGCCGCAGCATCAGCGGCTCGAACTTGACGCCGATCTGCTTCAGCAGTTCGCGGCGGCGCGGGCTGCGCGAGGCGAGGTAGACGTCGGTCATCGTCGTCGTCCGGTCCGGCCCGTCGGGTTGCGTTCAGTCGCGATGGTACGGGTGATGGGCCAGGATGCTCCAGACCCGGTAAAGCTGTTCGGCCAGCACGACGCGCGCCAGCGCGTGCGGCAGCGTCAGCGCCGACAGGCGCAGCTGTAGCCGTGCGCTGCGCTTGAATTCGGCGTCGATGCCGTCCGGCCCGCCGATCACGAAAGCGACCGGCTGCGCGGCGTCCCGGTTCTCGCGCAACCACTGCGCCAGCGCGCGGGTCGTCATTTCCTTGCCGCGCTCATCCAGAACGACGACCGCGTAACCGGGAGGGATCGCTGCCCGCAGCCGTTGCGCCTCGGCCGCCAGCACGCGCTCGACCGGGCGGCCGTCGCGCGGCTCGGGCTTGACCTCGATAACGCGCGGCGCGAAGTCGCCCGGCAGGCGCGCGAGGTAGTCGGCGCAAGCATCCTCGGCCCAGCGCGGCGGGCGCTGGGCGACGGCGACGATTGCGATTCTCATGCGGCGCCGGCGTCAACCGGCGCGCCTGCGTGCGCTCTTGGCGGCTTGCTTCTTCGCCGCCGGCTTTCTTGCGGCCGGTCTCTTGGCGGCCCGGTGCGTCGCCGCCGGCTTCTGCGCGGCGGATTTCCGCGGCGCGGTCTTCTTCGCCGCCGGTTTCTTCGCTGCCTTGCCCGCAGCGGCCGCCGCGCCGGCGGCGCGCTGTGCGATGCGCTTGACCGCCGGTTCGGCGAGCTTGACCGCGACCGGCTTGGCGCCCCAGATCTCCTCCAGCGCGTAGTAGGCGCGAATCTGCGGTTGCATCACGTGCACCACCAGATCGCCGAGGTCCACCAGCACCCATTCGCCGTTTTCCGCGCCTTCGATGCTGACCACCTTGCCGCCCGCGTCCTTGACCTTCTCCGCCACGTGATAGGCGAGCGCGCGGGTCTGCCGGTTCGACGTGCCGCTGGCGAGCACCACGCGGTCGAACATGTCGGACACGCCGACCGTGTTGTAGACGTTGATGTTCTGCGCCTTGACGTCTTCCAGCGCATCGACGACGACGCGCTGCAGTTTTCTCAGGTCCATGCCAGTGCGTTCAGCGGGTGCCGCGCATGCGCTGCGCGAACTTCCCCTCGCCCAGTCCGGGAGAGGGGAGGAGGAGAGGGGGTGAGGCCATCGATCCAGCGCGCTTAGCGGTAAAGGCGGTGCGCGCGAATATAGTCCAGCACCGGGGCCGGCACGAGCGCGGCGAGCCGCGCGTCGCGCGCGGCGGAGGGCGGCTGCCTGAGCAACGCCCGGATCTCGGTCGCGGAAGCGTCCGACGGCGGCATCGGCAACTCGACGACGCTGCCGGCCGGTGTGGCCGGCAGCCGCGGCGCCCAGCGCTCGTTGTAGAACTCCGCCAGCGGCCAGGTGAGCGTCAGCACCGCATCGTTGCGGCGCGCGACCGCGATGTGCGCCAGGCGCGGAATCTCGCGCCACTCGCGCCAGGTGTCCAGCCGCTGCATCTGGTCGGCCCCGATCACCAGCACCAGCGGCGTGGCGGGAAGCTGCGCGCGCAACTCGCGCAGCGTATCGATCGTGTAGCTCGG
>DATLZG010000109.1:0-2078 GCA_035574095.1 Burkholderiaceae bacterium
CCGCCGGTATCGACCGCGACGCGCTGGCCGCGGTCGCCCGGCTGGCGGCCGAAGTGCGCCGCGCGGTACCGGAAGCGGCGCCGCTGACGACCGGCGAAATCCTCGCCTTCGAAGGCGTGCTGGCGGCTCCGGGCGCGGATCCCGACCAGATCCGCAGCGCCGCGGTCGCCGCGCTCGAAGAAGCGCTCGCGGCGCTGCAGGCGGCGCGCGACCGCGAAGGCGCGGCGCTGGCCGCCGCGCTGCGGCAGCGCTGCGACGGCATAGACGCCGTCGTCACCCAGGTGCGCGCGCGTGCCCCGGAGCTGCTGGCGGCGCTCGAGCGCAAGCTGGCCGAGCGCCTGGAGAAGGCGCTGGTCCCGGCGCTCGCCGGCGGCACGATTACACGCGAGGAGATCGTCGACCGCATCCGTCAGGAAGTGACGTTGTACGGTATGCGCGCCGACGTCGAGGAAGAGCTGAATCGCCTGAGCACGCACGTGGCCGAGGTGCGGCGCGTTCTCGAACATGGCGGCCCGGTCGGGCGCCGGCTCGACTTTCTGATGCAGGAGCTGAACCGCGAGGCCAACACGCTCGGCTCCAAGGCGACCGCCATCGAAATGACGCAGGCCGCGGTCGAACTCAAGCTCGCGATCGAACAGATGCGCGAGCAGATCCAGAATCTGGAGTGACCAACGATGGCGACGCCCGCCGAACACTACGCCGGCAACATCTTTCTCGTCGTCGCGCCGTCCGGTGCCGGCAAGTCCACGCTCGTCAATGCGCTGCTGGCGCGCGACGGCGCGATCGCGCTGTCGATCTCGTTCACCACGCGACCGCCGCGACCCGGCGAAGTCAACGGCCGCGAGTACCACTTCGTTTCGGTCGAGGAGTTCAAGCGGCGGCGCGCGCAGGGCGAATTCCTCGAAAGCGCCGAGGTGCACGGACACTTTTACGGCACGTCGCGCCTGTGGATCGAGGAGCGCATGCGAACCGGCGCCGACGTGCTGCTGGAGATCGACTGGCAGGGCGCGCGCCAGGTCAAGCAGGTCTTCCCGCAGGCGGTCGGGATCTTCATCCTGCCGCCGTCGATCGAGGCGTTGGAGCAGCGGCTGCACAAGCGCGGTCAGGATTCGCCGCAGGTGATCGCGCGCCGGCTGCTCGCCGCGGGATCCGAGATTGCGCATGCGCCGGAGTTCGACTACGTGATCATCAACGAGGACTTCGACCGCGCGCTGGCCGATCTGACTGCGATCGTCACCGCGGCCCGCTTGCGCTACGCCAGCCAGGCGGCGCGCCATCACACGCTGTTCGTTCAGCTCGGCATCGCCGGCTGAGCCACGGGATAAAATGCGGCGAATTCGAGAGCGAAGGGTGAACCGATGGCACGCATCACCGTCGAAGACTGTTTGAAGCACATCCCGAACCGTTTCCAGCTTGCACTCGCCGCCGCCTATCGCGCGCGTCAGCTGGCGCAGGGGCACGCGCCGAAAATCGAGACCAAGGACAAGCCGCCCGTGGCAGCCTTGCGCGAGATCGCGGCGCAGAAGGTCGGCATCGAGATGCTGCGGAAGGTTCCGACCTGACGGCTTCGCGTCGTTGAAAGCGCGAAACGGCCGGGTTAGCTTCGGGATCGCAGTGGGCTGTTTCGCATGGCGACCTCCAACCCAGCGTCGACCGAACAACTGACGGGCGATTATTCGCCCGCCGGACTGGCGCGCCGTGCCGCCGAAGCGCTGCGCCGTGCCGGCAAGGCCGTTTGGCGCGCCGAAGGCCAGCCGCCCGAGACCGCCAGCGCCGCGGTCGTCAGTTTCGCCGCGCTGACCGACCGGCTGAAGCGTTACCTTAACGGCGCCGACATCCAGCGCATCAAGGAGGCCTACCGCTTCTCCGATGCCGCCCACCTCGGCCAGTTCCGCAAGAGCGGCGAACCGTACATAACCCACCCGATCGCGGTCGCCGAAATCCTCGCCGAATGGAAGCTGGACGCCGCCGCGATCCAGGCCGCGCTGCTGCACGATGTGCTCGAAGACTCGGGCGTGGCCAAGCAGGAGCTGGCGGCCAAGTTCGGCCCGGTCGTCGCCGAGCTCGTGGACGGCGTG
>DATLZG010000110.1:0-6675 GCA_035574095.1 Burkholderiaceae bacterium
TGCTGTACCGCACGCCGCTGCAGACCTCGCTCGACGCCAACACGGTCGATCTCGACCTCGAGCGCGCCGCTGTCGCCGACAACACGGTGCGCTACGAGGCGAGCCTGCGCTTCATCAACGGGCAGATCCGCACGCTGATGACCGCGATCAACGGCCAGCAGTGAGGCAGGGTCCGGAGCCGCGCGGGCCGGACAACGGATAGCGGTCAACGGATTACGGATCACGGACATGTCACTGTTCAAAGTCTTCACGGTCTCCGGCTCGGCGGTCTCCGCGCAGAGCCAACGCTTGAACGTGGTGGCGAGCAACCTCGCCAACGCGGATTCGGTGGCCGGCCCCGACGGGCAGCCGTACAAGGCACGCCAGGTGGTATTCCAGACGCAGCTCGTCGACGCCGAGCAGGGCACCGCCGGCGTGCGCGTCGCGCAGGTGATCGAGGACGACGCCGCGCCGCGCCGCATCCACGACCCCGACCATCCGCTGGCCGACGCCGACGGCTACGTCACGATGAGCAACGTCAACGTCGTCGAAGAGATGGTCAACATGATCTCCGCGTCGCGCAGCTATCAGACCAACGTCGACGTGATGAACACCGCCAAGAGTCTGCTGCTGAAGACGCTGCAGCTCGGTTCCTGAGCGGCGCGCGGCTCCCGACTCCTGACTGCCGATTTCCGACCGATCGATGAGCGCCATCTCCACCCTGACCAGCCAGATCGACGCCGCCGCCAGCGCCGGCCGCGACAACGGTGTCACCACCGCCAAGGAACTGAACGACCGCTTTCTGCGCCTGCTGGTGGCGCAGATGAACAACCAGGATCCGCTCAATCCGCTGGACAACGCGCAGGTCACGTCGCAGATGGCGCAGATCAACACCGTGACCGGTATCAACGGGCTGACCGACACGGTGGCCACGCTGATCGAGCAGTTCGCGCGCCTGGAGTCGATGCAGGCGGCGCAGCTCGCCGGACGGGCGGTGCTGGTCGAAGGGAACTCGCTGGCGTTGCCGCAGGACGGCAGTGCGATCGGCGGCCTCGAGCTAACGCAGCCGGCGGATCGCGTGACGGTCGAGATCCGCGACGCTGCCGGCCAACTGGTGCGCGAGCTGCAACTCGGCGCGCGCGACGCCGGCGTGTCGCGCTTCGAATGGGACGGCCTGACCACGGGCGGCGCGCCTGCCGCGGCCGGCAACTACACGTTCACGGTGACAGCGCGCAGCGGCGGCAACGAGATCGGCGCCACGGCGCTGGCCGCACGCCGCGTCGAAGGCGTGCGTCACGCAAGCGGCGTGCTGCAACTGGTGTTGGCCGGCGGCGCCGCGGTCGCCTACGGCGACATCCGACTGATTCTTTGAAGGGGCATCGAGATGAGTTTCCAGCAGGGCCTATCGGGGCTGAACGTCGCGGCGAAAAGCCTGGACGCGATCGGCAACAACATCGCCAACGCATCGACCGTCGGCTTCAAGGCCGCGCGCGCCGAATTCGCCGACGTGTTCGCCAGCTCGCTCGCCGGCGGCGGCGGCGTGCAGGTCGGCATCGGCGCCAAGGTCGCCGCCGTGCGCCAGCAGTTCACGCAGGGCAACATCGCCACCACCTCCAATCCGCTGGACGTGGCGATCAACGGCAACGGGTTTTTCCGCCTGTCCACCAACGGCACGGTCACCTACACGCGCAACGGCCAGTTCTCGCTCGACCGCGACGGTTATCTGGTCACCGCCAACGGGGCGCGTCTGACCGGCTACCCGGCCGACGCCAACGGGCAGATCGTCGCCTCCACACCGATCGATCTGCAGGTCTCGCTCGCCAACATCGCGCCGCGCGCCACGTCCGAGGCGTGGATGTCGCTGAACCTGGACTCGCGCGAGGCGGTGCCGACGTCGGCGTTCAGCCTGGCCAATCCGGCCAGCTACAACTCGTCGACCGCGATGACGGTATACGACTCGCAGGGCAACTCGCACACGCTGACGACCTACTTCCGCAAGACGGCGGCCAACACCTGGGAGGTGTACGCGGCGGCCGACGGCGCGCTGATCAACGGCGGCACGCCGATCGGCACGCTGAACTTCAATGCCAACGGCACGCTGGCAGCGGACGTGACGATGAACGTCTCGATTCCGCTCGCGAACGGCGCCGCCACGCCGCTCGCTTTCCCGCTCACCTTCCCGATGAGCGACATGACGCAGTTCGGCGTGAACTTCGCGGTCAGCGAGCTGCGGCAGGACGGTTTCACCACCGGCCGCCTGGCGGGCTTCGCGATCGGCGACGACGGCGTGATCCTCGGCCGCTACAGCAACGGCCAATCGCGCGCGATGGGACAGATCGTGCTCGCCAACTTCGTCAACGCCCAGGGGCTGGTGTCGCTCGGCAACAACCAGTGGGCCGAAAGTGCGGACTCCGGCCAGCCGCTGGTCGCTTCGCCCGGCTCCGGCACGCTGGGCGTCGTGCAGTCCGGCGCGTTGGAGGAAGCCAACGTGGACCTGACCGAAGAGCTGGTCAAGATGATCACCGCGCAGCGCGTGTACCAGGCCAACGCGCAGACGATCCGCACGCAGGACCAGATCCAGCAGACGCTGGTGAATCTGCGCTGACCGTTCCCCGTTGACCGTCCTCCGCTGACGGCTGGCACCTTCCCGACGCGGCGGCAACGGTCAACGGACAACCGATCACGGACGACGGATCACGGATCACGGATCACGACCGATGGACCGCATCATCTACACCGCGATGGCCGGCGCCAAGCATCTGCTGCACCGGCAGGAGACGCTGGCCAACAACCTGGCCAACGCGAACACGACCGGCTTTCGCGCCGAGATCGCGGCGCTGCGCGCGGTGCCGCTGCGCGGACAGGAGGCCGGAACGCGGGTGGCTGCGGTGGAAACGACGCTCGGCGCCGACTTCACGCCGGGGCCGATGATCGCCACCGGGCGCGAACTGGACGTCGCGATCCAGGGCGCGGGCTGGCTCGCGGTGCAGGGCGCCGACGGCACCGAGGCGTACACGCGCGCCGGCAGCCTGCAGGTGGCGGCCGACGGCACGTTGACGTTGCCGAACGGGCTACCGGTGCTCGGCGAAGGCGGCCCCATCACGGTGCCGGCCAACGCCGCGCTGACGATCGCCGCCGACGGCACGATCACCGCCAAGCTCGCCGGCCAGAAGGCAGTCAATACGGTCGGTCGGCTGAAGCTCGTCAATCCGCCGAACGAAGAATTGAGCAAGGGCGCGGACGGCCTGTTCCGTTTGCGTGGCGGCGAGCCGGCCGAGGCCGACCCCGCCGTGCGGCTGGCCGCCGGCACGCTCGAAGGCAGCAACGTCAACGTCGTCGACTCGATGATCGGAATGATCTCCGCCGCGCGCCAGTACGAGCTGCAGATGAAACTGCTCGAAACCGCGCGCGACAACGAACAGAAGGCGAGTTCGATGATCCGCGACCAGTGACCGGCGCGGTCACGGCGATGGCCGAGCAGCACGAACGCACGCACAAGCACGGAGAACCCAGATGATCAAGAGCCTGTGGATCAGCAAGACCGGACTGGATGCGCAACAGACGCAACTGGACGTGGTGGCGAACAACCTCGCCAACGTCGGCACCACCGGGTTCAAGCGCGCGCGCGTCGCGTTCGAGGATCTGCTGTACCAGAACGTGCGGCAGGCGGGAGCGAACTCGTCGCAGCAGACCCAGTTGCCGACCGGCCTGCAGATCGGCACCGGCGTGCGGCCGGTCGCCACGCCGCGCATCTTCACGCAGGGCAATCTGCAGCAGACCGGCAACCAGTTCGATCTGGCGATCAACGGCGCCGGCTTTTTCCAGGTGCAGTTGCCGGACGGCACGACCGCTTACACGCGCGACGGCGCTTTCCACACCGACGCCAACGGCACGCTGGTCACCAGCAACGGCTTTCCGCTGTCGCCGGCGATCACGATTCCGCCCAACGCGCTGTCGGTGACGATCGGCCAGGACGGCACGGTCAGCGTCACCGTGCCCGGGCAGGCGGCGCCGCAGAACGTCGGCCAGATCCAGCTCGCCAGCTTCGTCAACGCGGGCGGGTTGGAGTCGCGCGGGCAGAACCTGTTCGTCGAAACCGCCGCTTCCGGCAGCGCCAGCACCAGCGCCCCCGGCAGCAACGGCTTGGGGCTGCTGAACCAGGGCTATCTGGAGACCAGCAACGTCAACGTCGTCGAGGAGCTGGTGTCGATGATCCAGACCCAGCGCGCCTACGAGATCAACAGCAAGGCGATCCAGACCTCCGACCAGATGCTGGCGCGGCTGTCGCAGTTGTGATGGCCGTCATCCGTCGTCCGTTGACCGCGATCCGTCGCCCGCAAAACGCACGCGCCATGGTCCAGTCCGTCCGCCGCCGGTCTGACTCACGGATCACGATCATCGCCGCCCTGGCGGCGACCGTTTGCGCCTGCGCCGCGCCGCGGCACGAGGTGATGTCGGACGGACCGACCACCGCGCGGCCGCAGGTGCCGGCGCCCGACAGCGCGCCCACCGGCGGCATCTATCAAGCGGCGGCGTACCGGCCGCTGTTCGAGGATCGCAAGCCGCGCTATGTCGGCGACATCCTGACGATCCAGATCAACGAGAAGCTCAACGCCAGCCAGACCGCGAACTCCAACACCGAACGCAAGGCGGAGTTCGAACTGGGGCTACCGGGTATCAAAGGCGTGCTCGGCAAGGACATCAAGCCGGTGGACGCCGGCGCCAGCGCGACCAACACCTTCGACGGCAAGGGCGCGACCAGCTCCAGCAACCTGTTCACCGGCACGATCACCGTCACCGTGATCGAGGTCCTGCCCAACGGCAACTTGCGCGTCGCCGGCGAGAAGCGCATCGGCGTGCGCCGCAACTCCGAAGTGCTGAAGTTCTCCGGCGTGGTCAATCCGGCGCAGATCCAGCCCGGCAACGTGGTCAGCTCCACGCAGGTCGCCGACGCGCGGCTCGACTACCGCGGCGGCGGCTACATCGAGGAAGCGCAGATCAAGGGCTGGCTGTCGCGCTTCTTCGACTCGTTCTCGCCGTTCTGAGAGGTACCGATGATCCGCAATCTCGTGCGATGCCTGCTCGCGCTGGCCGCTTGGGCGGCCGCGCCCGCGCACGCGGAGCGCATCAAGGACTTGGCGACCATCCAGGGCGTGCGGCCGAACCAGTTGATCGGCTACGGGCTGGTGGTCGGTCTGGACGGCAGCGGCGATCAGACCACGCAGACGCCGTTCACGACACAGAGCCTGCAGTCGATGCTGACGCAACTCGGCATCACGTTGCCGCCGGGCGCGAGCCTGCAGTTGCGCAACGTCGCCGCGGTGATGGTCACCGCCACGCTGCCGCCGTTCGCGCAACCGGGGCAGCAGGTGGATGTGACGGTCTCCTCGCTCGGCAACGCCAAGAGCCTGCGCGGCGGCACGCTGCTGATGACGCCGCTGAAGGGCGCGGACGGGCAGGTGTACGCGGTGGCGCAAGGCAATGTGCTGGTGGGCGGCGCCGGCGCGGCCGCCGGCGGCTCCAAGGTGCAGATCAACCATCTGTCGGCCGGGCGCGTGCCGAACGGCGCGACCGTCGAGCGCGCGGTGGCCACGCCTTTCCTGCTCAGCGACCGCCTGCGGCTGGAGCTGACGACGACCGATTTCTCCACCGCCGCCAGGATGGCGGAGACGATCAATCGTCACTTTCCGGGCGCGCCGGATACCGCCACCGCGCTCGACGGCCGCGTGATCGAAGTGCGGGCGCCGGCGACGCCGAACGAACGCGTGCGCTTCCTCGCGGAGCTGGAGAACCTCGACGTGCCGCAGGTGGCGCCGCCGGCGCGCGTGATCATCAACGCGCGCACCGGCTCGATCGTGATGAACCGCACGGTGACGCTGGAGCCGGCCGCCGTCGCGCACGGCAACCTGTCGGTGACGATCTCCGCGCAGCCGGTGATCTCGCAGCCGGCGCCGTTCTCGCAGGGCCAGACCGTGGTGACGGAGAAGGCCGACATCCAGGTCAAGCAGGAAGGCGGCGCGCTGATGCAGGTGAAGGAAGGCGCGAACCTCGCCGACGTGGTGCGGGCGCTGAACGCGCTGGGCGCCAACCCCGGCGACTTGGTGGCGATCCTGCAGGCGCTGAAAGCCGCCGGCGCGCTGCGGGCCGAGTTGGAAGTGATCTGACGCCGATGAACGCGCATCGACGCGGATTTGTGGAGGTCGTACCTGCGCGCCGCGTTCGCGGCAACGCATGCGCGGCCGCGTCGGCGCCGCGACGCGGCCCTTCCCGCCGCGTGACGCGGCAAGCCATCTGCGTTCGTCCGCGCCCATCCGCGTCCCGCTCCCGATGAACCCGCTCGATCCGAACCGCCTGCTTTCGCAAACCGCGCAGTCGCTGGCGGCGGACGGGCGTTCGCTCGACGGCTTGCGGCGCGCGGCGGCGCGCGATCCGAAAGCGGCGCTGAAGGGCGCCGCGCAGCAGTTCGAGGCCGTGTTCATGCAGATGGTGTTGAAGAGCATGCGCGACGCGGTGCCGAAATCCGGACTGCTGGATTCGCCGGCGCACGACACATACACCGCGCTGCTCGATCAGCAACTTGCCGCCAGGATCGCGGGCCGCGGCACCGGGCTGGCGGCGCTGATCGAAAAACAGCTCGCGTCGTATGTCAGCGCCGCAGCGGCGCCGCAGAGCCGCGCCGCGCCGGCGGTCGAAACG
>DATLZG010000111.1:0-11801 GCA_035574095.1 Burkholderiaceae bacterium
CATGCCGGCGTCCTTCGGCGAACGCGCCTCGAACAGCTCGGCCACGCGCGGCAAGCCGCCCGTGATGTCGCGCGTCTTTTGCGATTCCTGCGGGATGCGCGCCAGCACCTCGCCGACCGCGACCTGCTGGCCATCGCGCACGACGATCAGCGCGCCCACCGGGAAGCTGATCGTCACCGCGTGATCGGTACCGGGAATGCGCACCTCTTGGCCGGCTTCGTTGACCAGCTTCACCTGCGGCCGCAAGCCCTTGGCCGCGGCGCCGCGGCGCTTGGCGTCGATCACCACCAGCGTCGACAGGCCGGTGACCTCGTCGATCTGCTTGGCCACCGTCACACCTTCTTCGACGTGCTCGAACTTCACCGTGCCGGCGTACTCGGTGATGATCGGCCGCGTCAGCGGATCCCAGTTGGCGACCTGCGTACCGGCCTTCACCGCGCGGCCATCCATCACCAGCAGCGTGGCGCCGTACGGGATCTTGTGGCGTTCCCGCTCGCGCCCGTTGTCGTCGACGATCGTCACCTCGCCGGAGCGAGAGATCACGACCTGTTCGCCCTTGGCGTTGGTGACGTAACGCATCGTCTGCGTAAACCGCACGGTGCCATTGCTCTTCGCTTCGACGCTGGACGCCACCGCCGCACGCGACGCCGCGCCGCCGATGTGGAACGTACGCATCGTCAGTTGCGTACCGGGCTCGCCGATCGACTGCGCAGCGATCACGCCGACCGCTTCGCCGACGTTGACCAGCGAGCCGCGGCCCAGGTCGCGGCCGTAGCACTTGGCGCAGATGCCGTAGCGTGTGTCGCACGTGAGCGGAGTACGCACCTTGACCTCGTCGATGCCGAGCGCCTCGATCGTCTCCACCGCGTCCTCGTCCAGCAGCGCGCCGGCGGCGTACAGCACTTCCTGCGTGTCCGGGTGCAGTACGTCAAGCGCGGCGACGCGGCCCAGGATGCGATCGCGCAGCGCTTCGATCACCTCGCCGCCCTCGACCAGTGCACGCATCGCCACGCCGTTCGTGGTGCCGCAATCCTCTTCGGTGACAACCAGGTCCTGCGTCACGTCGACGAGGCGGCGCGTCAGATAACCGGAGTTGGCCGTCTTCAGTGCGGTGTCGGCCAAACCCTTGCGCGCGCCGTGGGTCGAGATGAAGTACTGCAGGACGTTCAGCCCTTCGCGGAAGTTGGCGGTGATCGGCGTCTCGATAATCGAACCGTCGGGTTTCGCCATCAGGCCGCGCATGCCGGCCAGCTGACGGATCTGCGCCACCGAGCCGCGGGCGCCGGAGTCCGCCATCATGAATATCGAGTTGAAAGACTCCTGCTTGACCTCGCGGCCATGGCGGTCACGGGTCACTTCAGTGGCAAGCTGCTCCATCATCACCTTGCCAACCTGATCGCCGGCGCGGCCCCAGATGTCGACCACCTTGTTGTAGCGCTCGCCCTGCGTGACCAGACCCGACGTGTACTGCGCCTCGATCTCCTTCACCTCCTTCTCGGCGGCGCGGATGATCTCCTCCTTCTGCGCCGGCACCAGCATGTCGTCGATCGCGATCGACAGCCCGGCGCGGGTCGCCAGCGCGAAACCGGCCTGCAACAGCCTGTCGGCGAAGATCACGGTGTCACGCAGGCCGCAGCGGCGGAACGAGGTATTGATCAGCTTGGAGATCTCTTTCTTCTTCAGCGTCTTGTTCAAGACCGAGAATGGCAATCCGGCGGGCAAGATCTCGGACAGCAGCGCGCGACCAACCGTCGTTTCATAGCGCGCCATCTTCTCGCTCTTCTCGCCGGTCGCGCGGTCGACTTCGATCTCCTTGATGCGTACCGTGATGCGCGTCTGCAGTTCGACTTCCTTGTTCTCGTACGCGCGGTGCACCTCGGCGACGTCGGCGAAGAAGGCGCCCTCGCCCTTGCCGTTGACCTTCTCGCGGGTCGCGTAGTACAGGCCCAGCACGACGTCCTGACTGGGCACGATCGACGGATCGCCGTTGGACGGAAATAGGATGTTGTTGGAGGACAGCATCAGCGCACGCGCCTCCAACTGCGCCTCCAGCGACAGCGGCACGTGCACCGCCATCTGGTCGCCGTCGAAGTCGGCGTTGAACGCCGCACACACGAGCGGATGCAGCTGGATCGCCTTGCCCTCGATCAGGACCGGCTCGAACGCCTGGATGCCGAGCCGGTGCAGCGTCGGCGCGCGGTTCAACAGCACCGGATGCTGGTAGATCACTTCCTCCAGGATGTCCCACACGACGGGCTCCTGACTGTCGACCATTTTCTTGGCGGCCTTGATCGTCGTCGCCAGTCCGCGCAGCTCGAGCTTGTTGAAGATGAACGGCTTGAACAGTTCCAGCGCCATCAGTTTCGGCAGCCCGCACTGATGCAGCTTCAATTGCGGTCCGACCACGATCACCGAACGGCCCGAGTAGTCGACCCGCTTGCCGAGCAGGTTCTGCCGGAAACGCCCGCCTTTGCCCTTGATCATGTCGGCCAACGACTTCAGCGGGCGCTTGTTGGCACCGGTCATCGCCTTGCCGCGGCGGCCGTTATCGAGCAGCGAATCGACCGCCTCCTGCAGCATGCGCTTCTCGTTGCGTACGATGATCTCGGGCGCCTTGAGCTCGAGCAAACGCTTCAGCCGGTTGTTGCGGTTGATCACGCGCCGGTACAGGTCGTTCAGATCGGAGGTCGCGAAGCGCCCGCCGTCCAGCGGCACCAGCGGCCGCAGCTCGGGCGGCAGCACCGGCAGCACCTCCATGATCATCCACTCGGGCTTGATGCCCGAGCGCTGGAAGCCTTCCAGCGTCTTCAGCCGCTTCGCGTACTTCTTGATCTTGGCCTCGGACCCGGTCTCGGCCAGGTCCTTGCGCAGCGCCTCGATCTCCTTGTCGACGTCGATCGCGCGCAGCAACTCGCGGATCGCCTCCGCACCCATCAGCGCCCGGAACTCGTCGCCGTACTCCTCGGTCTTGGCGATGAAGTCGTCCTCGGTCATCAACTGACCGCGCTTCAGCGGCGTGAAGCCCGGATCGACCACACAGTAGGCTTCGAAGTACAGCACGCGCTCGATGTCGCGCAGCGTCATGTCGAGCACCATGCCCATGCGGCTCGGCAGGCTCTTCAGGAACCAGATGTGCGCGACCGGCGCCGCCAGCTCGATGTGGCCCATGCGCTCGCGTCGCACCTTGGCGAGTGTCACTTCGACCCCGCACTTCTCGCAGATCACGCCGCGGTGCTTCAGCCGTTTGTACTTGCCGCACAAGCACTCGTAGTCTTTGATCGGCCCGAAGATCTTGGCGCAGAACAGGCCGTCCCGCTCGGGTTTGAACGTGCGGTAGTTGATCGTCTCCGGTTTCTTCACCTCGCCGTACGACCACGAGCGGATTTTCTCCGGCGACGCGATGCCGATGCGAATCGCGTCGAACTGCTCGTCCTGCTGCACCTGCCTAAAGAGATCGAGTAGCGCTTTCATGCGTGCCTCTCAAAAGCGTCCGCCCCGCGGCGCGCGCCGCCAGCGGACTTCTCGTGGACGAACGACGGGGACGGGACTCCCGCCCGCCGCGTGCATCCGCAACCGGATTGAAGGATCGACGTCGCTGCCATGCGCTTCAACTGCGCTCCAGATCGATGTCGATACCGAGCGAGCGGATTTCCTTGACCAACACGTTGAAGGATTCCGGCATGCCGGCGTCGATCGAGTGCTCGCCTTTGACGATGTTTTCGTAGACCTTGGTGCGACCCTGCACGTCGTCGCTCTTCACCGTCAGCATTTCCTGCAAGGTATAGGCGGCGCCGTACGCTTCGAGCGCCCAGACCTCCATCTCGCCGAAGCGCTGGCCGCCGAACTGCGCCTTGCCGCCGAGCGGCTGCTGTGTGACCAGCGAGTACGGACCGGTCGAGCGCGCGTGCATCTTGTCGTCGACCAGGTGGTGCAGCTTCAGCATGTGCATGTAGCCGATCGTGACCGGCCGTTCGAACGGCTCGCCGGTGCGGCCGTCGTACAGCGTTGCCTGAGTCTTGCTCGGCGTCAGTTGCAGCCGCTGCGCGACCGCGGGCGGATACGCGAGGTCGAGCATCGCGCGGATCTCGGACTCCGACGCACCGTCGAACACGGGTGTGGCGAACGGCACGCCGTCGCGCAGATGTTCGGCGAGTTGCAGCACTTCGGCGTCGCTCAACGCGTCGATCTCTTCCGGCTTGCCGGATTTGTTGTAGACCTCGCGCAAGAACGTGCGCAGCTGCGCCGCCTGCGCGTCGCGCAGCATCTCGCCAATGCGCTGACCGATACCTTTTGCGGCCCAGCCGAGGTGCGTTTCCAGGATCTGGCCAACGTTCATGCGCGACGGCACGCCGAGCGGATTCAGCACGATGTCGACCGGCGTGCCGTCGGCCATGTACGGCATGTCTTCGACCGGAACGATCTTCGACACCACGCCCTTGTTGCCGTGCCGACCCGCCATCTTGTCGCCAGGTTGCAGCCGGCGCTTGACCGCCAGGTACACCTTGACCATCTTCAGCACGCCCGGCGGCAGCTCATCGCCCTGCGTCAACTTCTTCTTCTTGTCCTCGAACGCCTGGTCGAACTGGCGCCGTTTGGTCTCGATCGACTCTTTCAGCGCTTCGAGTTGCGCCGCTGCCGCCTCGTCGGCGAGGCGGATGTCGAACCAGTGGTACTTCTCGAGCGAGTCTAGGTATTCCTTGGTGACGATCGTGCCTTTGGCGATCTTGCGCGGACCGCCATTGGCGGGTTTGTTCAGCAGCAGCCGCTCGATGCGCGCGAAGGTGTCCGCTTCGACGATGCGCAGCTGGTCGTTGAGATCCTGCCGGTAGCGCTTCAACGCCTCGTCGATGATCTGTTGTGCGCGCTTGTCGCGCTGGATGCCTTCGCGCGTGAACACCTGCACATCGATCACCGTGCCGTTCATGCCGGACGGCACCCGCAGCGAGGTGTCTTTCACGTCGGAGGCTTTCTCGCCGAAGATCGCGCGCAGCAGCTTCTCCTCCGGGGTCAGCTGCGTTTCGCCCTTCGGCGTCACCTTGCCGACCAGCGTGTCGCCGGCCTGCACTTCGGCGCCGATGTACACGATGCCGGATTCGTCCAGCCGCGCCAGTTGGCTCTCCGACAGATTGGAGATGTCGCGCGTGATCTCTTCCGGGCCGAGCTTGGTGTCGCGCGCCACCACCGACAGCTCTTCGATGTGGATAGAGGTATAGCGGTCGTCGGCGACCACGCGCTCCGAGATCAGAATCGAGTCCTCGAAGTTGTAGCCGTTCCACGGCATGAACGCGACCAGCATGTTCTGGCCGAGCGCCAGCTCGCCGAGGTCGGTCGACGCGCCGTCGGCGATCACGTCGCCCTTGGCGATGCGGTCGCCCTTCTTCACGATCGGCCGCTGGTTGATGTTCGTGTTCTGGTTGCTGCGCGTGTACTTGACCAGGTTGTAGATGTCGACGCCGACTTCGCCGGCCACGCTCTCGTCGTCGTTGACGCGCACGACGATGCGGTTGGCATCGACGTAGTCGACCACGCCGCCGCGCAGCGCCTGCACCGTCGTGCCCGAGTCGACCGCGACTGTGCGTTCGACCCCGGTGCCGACGAACGGCTTCTCCGGCCGCAGGCACGGCACCGCCTGCCGTTGCATGTTCGAACCCATCAACGCGCGGTTGGCGTCGTCATGCTCGAGGAACGGGATCAGCGACGCGGCGACCGATACGATCTGGCTCGGCGCGATGTCCATGTACTCGACCCGTTCCGGGCTCATCAGCACGAACTCGCCGTTCAGGCGGCAGCTGACCAGCTCGTCGACGAACTTGCCGCTCTTGTCGAGCGGAGCGTTCGCCTGCGCGATCACGAATTTGCCCTCGTCGATCGCCGACAGATAAGAGATCTCGTTGGTGACACGGCTATCGACAACCTTGCGGTACGGTGTCTCCAGGAAGCCGTATTCGTTCAGGCGCGCATACAGCGACATCGAGTTGATCAGACCGATGTTCGGACCTTCCGGCGTCTCGATCGGGCACACGCGGCCGTAGTGCGTCGGATGCACGTCGCGCACTTCGAAACCGGCTCGCTCACGCGTCAGACCTCCCGGCCCGAGCGCGGAGACGCGCCGCTTGTGCGTGATCTCGGACAGCGGATTGGTCTGATCCATGAACTGGCTCAACTGCGAGGAGCCGAAGAACTCGCGGATCGACGCCGAGATCGGTTTGCTGTTGATCAGGTCGTGCGGCATCAGGTTCTCGGTTTCGGCCTGCCCGAGCCGCTCGCGCACCGCGCGCTCGACGCGCACCAGACCGGCACGGAACTGGTTCTCCGCCAGTTCGCCGACGCAGCGCACACGCCGGTTGCCGAGATGATCGATGTCGTCGACTTCGCCGCGGCCGTTGCGGAGCTCGACCAGCACCTTCATCGTGTCGATGATGTCTTCGTGCGTCAGCACCATCGGCCCGGTGATGTCGGGGCGGCCGAAGCGGCTGTTGACCTTCATGCGGCCGACGCGCGACAGGTCGTAAGTCTCCTCGTCGAAGAACAGGCGGCGGAACAATGTTTCCACCGCTTCCTCGGTCGGCGGCTCGCCCGGCCGCATCATCCGATAGATGGCGATACGCGCCGCGAGCTGATCGGGCGTCTCGTCCAGTCGCAGCGTGTTGGAGATAAACGGGCCTTGGTCCAGATCGTTGGTGTAGATGGTGCGCAGCTCTTTGACGTTGGCCGCTCGCAGCTTCTTCAGCAGATCCTCGGTCAGCTCGTCGTTGGCGTGCGCCAACACCTCTCCGGTCTCGGGGTCTACGACATTGGTCGCCAGCACGCGGCCGACGATGTAATCCTCCGGAACTTCGATGCGCTTCATGCCGGCCGCTTCCAGGTCGCGGATGTGGCGCGCGGTGATGCGCTTGTCGCGCGCCACCACCACCTTGCCGGTCTTGTCCAGAATGTCGAAGCGCGCAGTCTCGCCGCGCAACCGCTCCGGCACCAGCTCCATGTACCCGCCGGTCGACGGTGCCAGCGTGAAGCTGTCGAAAGAGAAGAAGTGCGCGAGGATCTGTTCCGGCGTCAGTCCGATCGCCTTCAGCAGGATCGTCGCCGGCATTTTGCGCCGCCGATCGACGCGGAAGTACAGAATGTCTTTCGGGTCGAACTCGAAGTCCAGCCAGGAGCCGCGATACGGAATCACACGCGCCGAGAACAGCAGCTTGCCGCTGGAGTGCGTCTTGCCTCGATCGTGCTCGAAGAACACGCCGGGCGAGCGGTGCAATTGGCTGACGATCACGCGTTCGGTGCCGTTGATCACGAACGAGCCGGTGGAAGTCATCAGCGGGATCTCGCCCATGTAGACCTCCTGCTCCTTGACCTCCTTGATCGTCGGCTTGGACGCTTCGCGGTCCATGATCACCAGTCGCACTTTGGCCCGCAGCGGCGATGCGTAGGTCAGACCGCGCTGCTGGCACTCCTTGACGTCGAACGGCGGGTCGCCGAGCGAATAGCCGGCGAACTCCAGCCGCGCCATGCCGTTGTGGCTGCTGATCGGGAAGATCGAGTTGAACGCCGCCTGCAGGCCCTCGTTCTTGCGCTGCGCCGGCGGCGTGTCCGCCTGCAGGAACTGCGTGTAGGACTCGAGCTGGGTCGCCAGCAAGAACGGCACCGACTGCACCGCCGGGCGCTTGGCGAAGCTCTTGCGAATGCGCTTTTTCTCTGTGAACGAGTACGGCATGGACGCTCCGTTCGACTAAGACTCAACGAGCAACGCGCAACAGGGACGAGCAAGGCCGCGCGGACCGCCTGGTCCGCTCGGCTCTGAACATCAAAGTTGACCGCTCATCAGGGGGAAGACTTTGATTCGGGCTCGCGCACCGGGTTCAAACCCGAATCGAAGTCTTCGCCGACGGCTTGTCGGCGCCGGCGCGGCTGTGCCGCGCCGGCCAACAGCTTGCTACTTCAACTCCACCTTGGCGCCGGCTTCTTCGAGCTTCTTCTTGGCCGCCTCGGCGTCTGCTTTGCTCACGCCTTCCTTCACTGGCTTCGGCGCGCCGTCGACGAGGTCCTTCGCCTCCTTCAGGCCCAAACCGGTCAGCTCGCGCACCGCTTTGATGACATTGACCTTGTTGGCGCCGGCCTCGGTCAGCACGACCGTGAACTCGGTCTTCTCTTCGGCAGCCGGCGCTGCCGCGCCTGCCGCCGGCGCGGCGACCGCCACGGCAGCGGCGGCAGCGGACACGCCGAACTTCTCTTCCATCATCTTGATCAGCTCGCTGATCTCGAGGACGGATTTCGCGGCGATGGCGTCGAGGATTTCCTGATTCGAAAGTGCCATTGGATCTGACTCCTTAAACGTTGTGATTGCGATGGGTGACCGGGGAATGCGGATCAGGCGGCCTGTTTTTCCTTCGCGTCACGCACGGCAGCGAGCGTGCGCACCAGACGGGCCGGCACTTCATTGAGCGTGCGGACGAACTGGCCGATCGGCGCCCGCATGGTCGCCATCAGTTTCGCCAATAACTCCTCGCGGCTCGGCAGCGTGGCGAGCGCCTTCACCCCCGCCTCGTCGAGCACGGTGTTGGGCATGGCGCCGGCCTTGACCACCAGCTTGTCGTTGTCCTTGGCGAAACCCGCCAGCACCTTGGCGGCCGCGACCGGATCGGCGCTGAAGCCGTACATCAGCGGCCCGACCAGTTTGTCGGCCAGGCCGGCGAACGGCGTATCGCTCACCGCGCGGCGCGCCAAAGTGTTCTTCAGCACGCGCAGGCGGACACCCTGGCTGCGCGCCTGCTTGCGCAGCTTGGTGACCGCATCCACATCCAGACCTCGGTACTCGGCGACGATGATCGCTTGGGCTCCCGCCACGAGGGCGGAAACCTCCTCGACCATGGCCGCCTTCTCTTGTCGATTCATACCCACGGTACTGGCTCCACTCAAAGGTGCTCGGCAACGCCTCGCACCGGTTCAAACACCGGCCACCAACAGAGAGACCTCTGAGCCGCGCCACCCCTGACGGGGTATCACAACGCATTTCCTCTCTTCGGGTCGGCCGTCTGCGCTGGATCGACGCCGTTGCGTGTCGACCGCCGGGCTGCGAGTTCGACACGTGGCCTCGACTTAGGGAGGGTAGAGTCGCAGCGCCCGTCAAACCACACCCCGGCGCCATGAACCGACCCTCTTCCAGCGGTCTTTGACAGCTGCAACCCGCCTGGCGGCGGGTTGCGGCCCAAAGCCCTCGTGCGGCCGCTCGCGGCCGCTGCAGCCCGGTTGCGCCGGGCAAGTTCCTCTTTACGCGCTCAACGTCGCCGGGTCGACACGGACGCCGACGCCCATGGTCGACGACAGCGATACCTTGCGCAGATAAATACCCTTCACCGACGCCGGTTTCGCCTTGTTCAGCGCATCGACCAACGCGGCGACGTTGGTCTTCAGGCGGTCGACGTCGAACGAAGCGCGACCGACCGAGCAATGCACGATTCCCTCCTTGTTGGCGCGGAACTGCACCTGGCCGGCCTTGGCGTTTCTCACCGCGGCCGCCACGTCGGCCGTCACGGTGCCCACCTTGGGGTTCGGCATCAGCCCCCGCGGACCGAGGATCTGACCGAGCTGGCCGACGACGCGCATCGCGTCCGGAGTCGCGATCACCACGTCGAAGTCCATGAAGCCGCCCTTGACCTTCGCCGCCAAGTCATCGAATCCGACGACATCCGCGCCGGCCGCTTTCGCTTCCTCTGCTTTGGCGCCCTGGGCGAACACGGCCACGCGTACGGTCTTGCCGGTGCCACCCGGGAGCACGACCGAGCCGCGCACGGCCTGATCTGACTTCTTGGCGTCGATGCCCAGCACAACAGCGACGTCGACCGACTCGTCGAACTTCGCGGTCGCCGTCTCCTTCACCAGTTTCAGCGCTTCGGTCAGCGGATACGAAGTGTTCGGCTGCACCTTGGCGCGGATCGCCCTAACCCGTTTCGAGGCACGCGCCATTTACAGACCCTCCACCGTGATTCCCATGCTGCGCGCGCTGCCGGCGATCGTGCGCACGCCGGCCTCCAGCGTCGCCGCTGTCAGGTCCGGCATCTTGGCCTTGGCGATCTCTTCCGCCTGCGCGCGGGTGATCTTGCCGACCTTGTCGGTGTGCGGCTTCGAAGAGCCTTTCTCGACCTTGGCCGCCTTCTTGATCAGCACGGTCGCCGGCGGCGTCTTCATCACGAACGTGAAGCTCTTGTCCGCGTAAGCCGTGATCACAACCGGCACCGGCAGACCGGGCTCCATGTTCTGCGTCTGCGCGTTGAACGCCTTGCAGAACTCCATGATGTTCAGGCCGCGTTGGCCGAGCGCCGGGCCGATCGGCGGGCTGGGGTTTGCCTTGCCCGCCGGCACCTGCAGCTTGATATAGCCGACGATTTTTTTCGCCATTCAGGACTCCCTGTGAGTACAAGCGTCGCTTCGGGCGCGCCCTACTGCGACTCCTCGCCGGCCATCGGCGCGGGCCGGATCGCGTACAGCCTCAAACCTTCTCCACCTGTCCGAATTCCAGGTCCACCGGCGTCGAGCGGCCGAAGATGGTCACCGACACGCGCACCCGGTTCTTGTCGTAGTTCACTTCTTCGACGTTGCCGTTGAAGTCGGTGAACGGCCCTTCCTTGACGCGCACCATTTCGCCGACCTCGAACAGCACTTTCGGCCGCGGTTTCTCGTAGCCCTCCTGCATACGTTGCAGGATCTCATCGACTTCCTTCTGCGGCAGCGGCGACGGCTTGTTGGCCTTGCCGCCGAGGAAACCGGTCACCTTGGGCGTGCTCTTGACCAGGTGCCAGGCCTCGTCCGTCATCTCCATTTCGACCAGCACATAGCCGGAATACAGGCGCCGTTCGGTGATCGCGCGTTTTCCGCCCTTCACCTCGACCACTTCTTCGGTCGGCACCAGGATGCGGCCAAACTGTGACTGCAGGCCGGCGCGCTCGATGCGCTCCTGCAGCGCCTTGGCGACGCTTTTTTCCATGCCGGAGTACGCGTGCACCACGTACCAGCGCTTCGTGCCGCCGGTCTGCGCGCCCTCTTTCGCTTCCGCCACCGTACCCTCCGCCATCACTTCCACCGCAGCAGCAGGTCGTACAGGACCCACTCGAGCGCCTTGTCGACGATGAACAGGAACACCGCCATGATCACCACGAACGCGAACACGATGCCGGTCGTATTGACGGTCTCCTTGCGCGACGGCCAAACCACGCGGCGCGCCTCGTCGTAGGCCTCGCGCCCGAAAGCGATGAAACGCTTGCCCGGCTGCGAAAACCACGCGATCACGACGCCGGCCACGACTCCCGCCAGCAGCACCCCGACGCGCGTCAACAAAGCCTGCTCGGACAGGAAGCTGAAACCGAGCACGCCTGCCAGCAGCGCGGCCACCGCCAGCGTGACCAGCGCGAGATCGAGCTTGCTATTTACGGTCTGTACTTCCTGCGAATTCATTCCGACTGCCTTTCAGCGTCGCGGGCGCGCCGTCGTCGTGGCAGGGGCAGAGGGAATCGAACCCCCAACCTTCGGTTTTGGAGACCGACGCTCTGCCAGTTGAGCTATGCCCCTACAACCAAACACGGCGCCTGTCGGTCGGTCGTTGGCGTCCGGGTTCCGGGCAGCCCCTTCGCCCCCAGCCGTTGCCGACCGACCGGCGACTGAACTATTCAATGATCTTCGCCACGACGCCGGCGCCGACGGTTTTACCGCCTTCGCGCACGGCGAAGCGCAGCCCTTCTTCCATCGCGATCGGCGCAATCAGCGCCACCGTCATCTGGATGTTGTCGCCCGGCATCACCATCTCGGTGCCC
>DATLZG010000112.1:0-3483 GCA_035574095.1 Burkholderiaceae bacterium
CGGCCGCGAGCTGTATTTCAGCCGCGTCAACGTCGTGCACCCGGACTTCGACCGGCTCGAACCGGGCACGCCGGTGCAGTTCATCGAAGAGATGGCCGACGAAGGTCCGCAGGCGAAGCGCGTCAGCGTCGGCAAGCACGGCGGCGGCTGACGCGCCGCCCGGCGGCGTGCGCGGCGCGTCACGCGGCGCCGGGCGCGACCGTTCTCTACGGCCGGCGACGGGCTCCGGTGTCCGGTGCCAGCCCGCGGCCACCCCCGCACGCGCGGGGGCGCTAGAACGCGGGAGACGGGCGCCGGCAGCGCGCAGTTGAGCTATCTCAACGCCGGGCATGGTCGCCGCCTTATATAGGGGTGTCGTGGTGCCAGCGCACGGATATAGTGGCGCCAGCTCACTAGCAGGGGAGACGGCCATGTACAAGACACTGTTGGTTCCGGTCGACGGGCGCCCGCGCAGCGCGCGCAGCCTGGAAATCGCGGGACGGATCGCGAACCGCTGGGACGCCCATGTCGTCGGCCTGTACGTCAAGCAGCCGCTGTTCATTCCCGCTTGGACCGAGGCGGGAACGCGGCAACTGATCGAAGCGCAGGAGCGCCTCAACGCCGAGCTCGCGGCGGAGGCGAAGGCGCGCTTCGACGCCGGCGTCAAGGCGGCCGGGATCGCGCGCGCCGAGTGGCGCGTCGATGAAGGACCGCTGGCCGAGACGGTCGCGTTGCACGCGCGTTACGCCGACCTGGTGGTCGTCAATCAGACCAACCCGGACGCGGAGACGCGCTCGAACTTCGCCGATAACGTGATCATGGAGGTCGGCCGGCCGGTCCTGATCGTGCCGTACACGGGCGAGTTCAAGACGCTGGGCGACAACGTGCTCGTGTGCTGGAACGCGGGCCGCGAAGCGGCGCGCGCCATCACCGACGCGCTGCCGTTCCTGCAAGGCGCGCAACGCGTGACCGTGCTGTCGATCGTCGACAAGGCGCCGGCCGGCGCGCACGGCGACGTGCCGGGGGCGGACATCGCGCTATACCTGGCGCGTCACGGCGTCAAGGTCGAGGTGGCGCGCACGGTGGCGGCGGATGTCTCGGTCGGCGACGAGATCCTGTCGCGCGCGTTCGACTATGGCGCCGATCTGATCGTGATGGGCGCCTACGGCCACTCGCGCGCGCGGGAGATCATCCTCGGGGGCGCGACGCGCACCGTCCTGCACAGCATGACGGTGCCGGTATTGATGTCGCATTGACCGCAGCCGCCCGCTTGTTCAGGCGGCGCCAAACGCGCTGCGAGACCGCAGTTTCGGCGCTTAATCGACGGCTTGCCCACCGGCGCCCCGGCTAGCCTGCCGATGCGCGGCGAAGGCCGCGCTCGGCCTTGGGGAGCCGCGCGATGCAGGATGAAGTCTGGGAGATCTTCCGCTGGCGTCACGAGGCGGCGCCGCTGATCCCGGTCGCCTACGATCCGTGGCTGGTGGCGCTGTCGGTGCTGGTCGCCAGCCTGGGCGGCATCGCCGCGTTGCAGCTCACCGCGGTCGGCCGTCATCCGGAGCGTTTCGGCAAGTACATCGCCTGCACGGCGCGCATCCTGGCCGCCCTCGCGCTCGGCGTCAGCGTCTGGAGCATGCATTTCATCGGCATGCTCGCGGTCGACGTGTGCCAATCGGTGCGGTTCGAGCCGTGGCTGACCGCGGCCTCGATGCTGCCCAGCGTGCTCGCGTCCGCCGCCGGGCTGCATCTGTTGACGCGTCCCAACGCGAACGGGCGGCTCGGCGTGCGGCAGATCCTGCTCGCCGGCCTGCTGGTCGGCGCCGGCATCGGCGCGATGCATTACACCGGCATGGCGGCGATGCAAGTCGGCAGCCTGCTGCGCTTCGATCCGCTGTGGGTCGCGCTGTCGGTGGTGGTGGCGGTGGCGCTGGCCACGGCGGGGCTGGCCGCGCGCGAGCTGCTGCGCCGGCACACCCGACTGTCGCGCCTGGCCGTGCTGCTGGTGGCCGGCACGCTGCTGGGATTGGCCACCTCTGGCATGCATTACACGGCGATGCAGGCCTCGCTGTTCATCGGCGCGCCCGATCCCTACTATGTCCCTTGGTCGGAGCGCAACATCAAGCTCGCGCTTTCCGTGGCCGGGATCGCGATACTCGTCTTCGGCTTCGCCGGCGGCATGCTGGCGATCGTCACCTATCGCGCGCTCGCCGTGCGGCTGCGCGAGCGCGAGGCGCTGGTCAGCGACATCCTCGACAACCTGCCGGGGGCGGTGTTGCGCCTGCAAGCCGCGGCGCCGCACCGGCGCCTTCTGGTGTCGCCGGCGCTGGCCGAACTGACCGGGCGCACGGTGCGGAGTTTCGAACGGGGCGAGTGGGAACTGGCCGACGTCGTGCACGCGGACGACCGCTCCGCGCTGCAAGAGAAGCTCGACTTCGCGCTGCGGACCGGCACACGGCAGCGCATCGTCGTGCGGGTGCGCCACGCGAGCGAGTCGTGGCGGTGGGTCGTCGTGCTGGCCGTAGGCCGGCGGCCGGCCGTGGCCTCGAACGCTCCGCAGGCGGTGCTGGACGTGTTCATCGCCGACATTACCGCGCAGCACGAAGCGCGGGCACGCGAGCAGACGCTGAGCGCGGCGATCGACCGCGTCGTCGGCCGCGCCGTGCTGACGCCGGAGGGCTACTTCGTGGAGGTCAACGAGGTGCTCGCCAGCGTGCTCGGCTACGCGCCCCAGGAGCTCGTCGGACGCCATCACCGCTGCGTCTGGGCCGACGATGCGCAGGCCGGCGAGATGGGCGCATTCTGGGAGGCATTGCGGCGCGGTGTCGCGCAACCTGGAGAGTTCGTACGGCGCGCGAAGGACGGCAGCCTGCGGCATCTGAGCGCCTGGTACCAGCCGCTGCTGGATGCCGACGGGCGCGTGCAGTCGGTGCTGAAGCTCGCGTTCGACGTCACCGAGCGGGTACGGACGGTGCAGACGCTGCAGCGGGCGCAACGCGAGCTGGAGCAAGCGCTTGCCAGCCGCAGCGCATTCTTCGCCAACGTCAGCCACGAGATCCGCACGCCGATGAACGCGATCGTCGGCTTCGCCGAACTGTTGCGCGAAAAGCTGCCGCCGGGCGTGGAGCGCGAACAGGCGCAGACGATCGTGGATGCGGCGCGCGGCCTGCTGCGCATCCTGAACGACCTGCTGGATGCGGCGAAATTGGAGCGCGGCGAGTTCGCGATCGTCGAAGCGCCGTTCCGGCTCGACCGCCTGCTGCAAAGCCTGATCTCCCAGTACGGCGTACTGGCGGCGCAGAAGAAGCTGCAGTTGCGCTTGGAAACCGAACCGGGCATCGCCAGGTGCTGGCGCGGCGATGCCGACCGCATCCGCCAGATTCTGGCCAACCTGCTGTCCAACGCCTTGAAGTTCACCGCGCGCGGCAGCGTGACCTTAAACGCCGGCATGCGCGACGGCCGCCTGCTGCTCGCGGTGCAGGACACGGGCATCGGCATTCCGCGCGAGCG
>DATLZG010000113.1:0-4731 GCA_035574095.1 Burkholderiaceae bacterium
TTACAAGATCGTGCGCGCGCCCAATGGCGACGCGTGGATCGAGGTGCGCGGCAAGCAGATCGCGCCGCCGCAGGTGTCGGCCGAGGTGCTGCGCAAGATGAAGAAGACCGCCGAAGACTATCTCGGCGAGCCGGTCACCGAGGCGGTGATCACGGTGCCGGCGTATTTCAACGACAGCCAGCGCCAGGCCACCAAGGACGCCGGCCGCATCGCCGGATTGGAAGTCAAGCGCATCATCAACGAGCCGACCGCGGCCGCGCTCGCGTTCGGCCTGGACAAGGCTGGCAAGGGCGACCGCAAGATCGCGGTCTATGACCTGGGCGGCGGCACCTTCGACATCTCGATCATCGAGATCGCCGACGTCGACGGCGAAAAGCAGTTCGAGGTGCTGTCCACCAACGGCGACACCTTCCTCGGCGGCGAGGACTTCGACCAGCGCATCATCGACTACGTCGTCACCGAGTTCAAAAAGGAGACCGGCGTCGATCTGTCGAAGGACGTGCTGGCGCTGCAACGGCTGAAGGACGCCGCCGAGAAGGCCAAGATCGAGCTGTCGTCCAGCCAGCAGACCGAGATCAACCTGCCGTACATCACGGCCGATGCCTCGGGTCCGAAGCACCTGAACATGAAGCTGACGCGCGCCAAGCTGGAGGCGCTGGTCGAGGACTTGATCGAGAAGACGATCGAGCCGTGCCGGCTGGCGATCAAGGACGCCGGCATCAAGGTCAGCGACATCCAGGACGTGATCCTGGTCGGCGGCCAGACGCGCATGCCGAAAGTGCAGGAGAAGGTGCGCGAATTCTTCGGCAAGGAGCCGCGCAAGGACGTCAACCCGGACGAAGCGGTGGCGATCGGTGCGGCGATCCAGGCGGCGGTGCTGTCGGGCGAGCGCAAGGACGTTCTGCTGCTCGACGTCACCCCGCTGACGCTCGGCATCGAGACGCTGGGCGGCGTGATGACGCCGATGATCAAGCGCAACACGACGATCCCGACCAAGTACTCGCAGGTGTTCTCGACCGCCGACGACAACCAGCCCGCGGTGACGATCAAGGTCTATCAGGGCGAACGCGAGATGGCGGCCGGCAACAAGCTGCTCGGCGAGTTCAACCTGGAAGGCATTCCGCCGGCGCCGCGCGGCGTGCCGCAGATCGAGGTCACGTTCGACATCGACGCCAACGGCATCCTGCACGTGTCGGCGCGCGACAAAGCCACCGGCAAGGAGAACAAGATCACGATCAAGGCCAACTCCGGCCTGACCGAAGAAGAGATCCAGCGGATGGTGCGCGACGCCGAGGCGAACAAGGCCGAGGACCATCGCCGCTTCGAACTCGCGCAGGCCCGCAACAACGCCGACGCCGCGGTACACCAGATCAAGAAGGCGCTCGCCGAGCATGGATCCGCGCTCGACGCCGCCGAGAAGGAGAAGATCGAGGCCGCGGTCAAGGACGTCGAGGAGGCGCTGAAGGGCGACGACAAAGCCGCGATCGAGGCCAAGACCCAGGCGCTGCTGGCGGTGTCGCAGAAGCTGGGTGAGAAGATGTACGCCTCGATGCAGGGCGCCGAAGCGGCCGCCGGGGCGGCGCAAGCGGGCGCGCAGGCCCAAGCCAAGGCGGCGGGCGGCAAGCAGGAGGACGTCGTCGACGCCGATTACAAGGAGGTCAAGCGCGGCTGAGCGCGCGGATCGCCTTACGATGCGCCGAGCCGGAGCGGACGACGCCGTCGCCGCCCGGCCCGGCGCTTTGTTGTGTTGAGTAAACGGGACCCCAGCCCTCGATGGCCAAACGCGACTACTACGACATCCTCGGCGTCGCCCGGAACGCCTCGGAAGAGGAAATCAAGAAGGCGTATCGCAAGCTGGCGATGAAGTACCACCCGGACCGCAATCAGGGCCGGGACGGCGCCGCCGCCAAGGAATACGAGGAGAAGTTCAAAGAGGCGAAGGAGGCCTACGAGGTCCTGTCGGACGCGCAGAAGCGCGCCGCGTACGACCGCTTCGGCCACGCCGGGGTGGACCCGAGCGCTGCGGCGGGCGGCTTTGCAGGCGGTCAGGGCTTCGGCAGCTTCGCCGAAGCCTTCGGCGACATCTTCGGCGACATCTTCGGCGGCGGGCGCGGCAGCCGGTCGAGCGCCTATCGCGGCGCCGATCTCCGCTACAACATGGAGATCACGCTCGAGCAGGCGGCGCGCGGGTTCACGACCGACATCCGGGTGCCGAGCTGGGACCACTGCGAGACCTGCGACGGCAGCGGTGCCAAGCCGGGCACGAAGCCGCGGTCGTGCGGCACCTGCAGCGGCTCCGGCGCGGTGCGCATCACGCAGGGTTTCTTCTCCATCCAGCAGACCTGTCCGACCTGCCACGGCAGTGGCAAGGTGATCTCGGATCCTTGCAGCGCGTGCCACGGCGAGGGGCGCATCCGGCGCAACAAGGTGCTGGAGGTCACTATCCCCGCCGGCATCGACGAAGGCCAGCGCATCCGCTTGGCCGGCAAGGGCGAGCCGGGTCTGAATGGCGGCCCGCCGGGCGATCTGTATGTCGAGATCCGCATCAAGCCGCACGAAGTGTTCCAGCGCGACGGCGACGATCTGCACTGCGAGGTGCCGATCCCGATCACCACCGCCGCGCTCGGCGGCGAAGTCGAAGTGGCCACGCTGACCGACAAGGTCAGCATCACGATTCCCGAAGGCACGCAAAACGGCAAGACGTTCCGCCTGCGCGGCAAGGGGATCAAAGGCGTGCGCTCGGCCTACCCGGGCGACCTGTACTGCCACATCGTCGTCGAAGTGCCGGTGCGGCTGACCGACAAGCAGAAGAAGCTGCTGCGGGAACTGGATGCCAGCCTGAAGGAAGGCGGCGCCAAGCACGCGCCGCAGTCCAAGTCCTTCATGGAGCGCGTGAAGAGCATCTTCACGGCCGAATGAGGTATCACTCCGGACCTTGTCAAGGCGTCGGAGAACTTTACATCCTGGCCGCCGGCCGTCCCATGCGTCACATCAAGTCGTTGAAAAGAAAAGGACTCGAAGCGTTGGCGCAGGCTTTGCTTCTTGCATGGGCATAGGTTCGATGCACTGGGGAGATCGGGATGATGAAAGGGAACTGGTTGATTCGGGCGCTGGCGGCCAGCCTGCTCTTTTTCGCCGCGCAAGCGCAGGCGCTGCTATTGACGCCTGCCGGCACGACCTGCACGAGCAACATCAACAGCAACTTCAACGAGACGCAGGTCGAAGCCTGGGTGCTGAGCTGCTTTGGCAGGACCCTGGATCTCAGCTTGCTGTACAAGGCCGATGTAAGCGACGACGGGCCGCCGTCCGAATCGGGACCGTATGCCGGCTCCTACCAGACGACGTTTTCCAACACGGCGAGCGATCCGTCGAACGCGCTGATCGACTACATCAGCGGTCTCGCGATCGTATGCCCGGAGTGCTTCCTGGTCGTCAAGGACGGAAACCAGACGCCGGCGCAGTACCTCTTCGACATCGGCAGTTGGAACGGAACCGATGACCTGAGCCTCAGTGGGTTCTGGCCGGACCAGGGCGCGATTTCGAATGTGGCCATCTGGGGCGCTCCCGCACGGCAGGTTTCCGCGCCTGGAACCATGGCGCTGTTTGGTCTCGCGCTTGCCGGCTTGGGTTTCGTGCTTCGGCGTAAGGCTACGTAACCCGCTGATTGGCCCGCCGACGCAAGCCCCGCCGTACGCGGGGCTTGTCGTTTTGGGGCGATGCGTCTCAACTCGGCGTGTACGCCAGCCGCAGATAAATCGGCGCGTACGGCGCGGCCTGCGTGATCTCGATCAGGCTTTCGCGCGCCAGCTCCAGCAGCGCGAGGAAGTGCACGATGACGATCGGCGCGCCGCGGGCGAGCAGCGCGGCGTCGAACAGTTCGCCGAATTCGACGAACTGCCGGTGCTGCAGCTTGCGCAGGATCAGGCTCATGTGCTCGCGCACCGACAGCTCTTCGCGGGCGATGCGATGATGCGCGTGCAGCTTGGCGCGTTTCAGCACCGCCGCCCAGGCGTCGCGCAGGTCGGCCACGTTTACTTCCGGGAAGCGCTTGGCGAGCGACTGCTCGATCGCGACGATGGCGCGCGCGAAGTCGCGGCCGACGCGCGGCAGCTCGTCCAGCCGCGCGGCGGCCAGCTTGATGCGCTCGTACTCGACCAGGCGCCGCACCAGTTCCGCGCGCGGGTCCTCGGCTTCTTCGCCGCTGTCCGATTTCTTGACCGGCAGCAGCATGCGGCTTTTGATCTCGATGAGCATCGCCGCCATCAGAAGGTACTCGGCGGCGAGCTCCAGATTGCGTTGCCGGATCTGCTCGACGTAGGCGAGATACTGCTCGGTCAGCTTCGCCATCGGAATGTCGAGCACGTTGAAGTTCTGCTTGCGGATCAGATACAGCAGCAGATCGAGCGGGCCTTCGAACGCTTCGAGAAACACCTCCAGCGCATCGGGCGGGATGTACAGGTCGTCCGGCAGCTTGAACAGCGGCTCGCCGTACAGGCGCGCCAAGGCCACGCCGTCGACGACGGCCGGAACGGCCGTCTCGTCGGCCGGTGGCGGCAGTGTTTCGTAGGCGGTGGACATCGGCAACGCGCAGCGCGCAAGGGGCGCGCATCGTAGCAGGGGCGCACGGCGGTGGCCGGCGCGCCGCGGTCCGTCCCTTCCTACAATCGGTGCATCGAACCCGCACGCGCGATGATCCTGTCCCGATACCAGGCCGCACTGGCGGCGGCGACC
>DATLZG010000114.1:0-2895 GCA_035574095.1 Burkholderiaceae bacterium
CTTCTGCTCGCTGCCGGCGCCGCGCCGGCGCAAAACAAGATCAAGGTCGGCTTCATGCTGCCGTACACCGGCACGTTCGCCGCGCTGGGCATCGCGATCGAAAACGGCTTCCGCCTGCACGTACAGGAACTCGGCGGCAAGCTGGGCGGCCGCGAAGTCGAGTACTTCAAGGTCGACGACGAGTCCGATCCGTCGAAGGCGACCGACAACGTCAACCGCCTGATCAAGCGCGACCAGGTGGACGTGATCGTCGGCACCGTGCACTCGGGTGTGGCGATGGCGATGGCCAAGGCGGTGCGCGAAGGCGGCCCGCTGCTGATCGTGCCGAACGCCGGCGCCGGCGCGGTCACTGGCAGCATGTGCGCGCCGAACATCTTCCGCACCTCGTTCTCCAATTGGCAGGTCGGCTACGCCACCGGCGCGGCGGCGGCGGCGCGCAAGCACAAGACCGCGGTGACGATCACCTGGAAGTACGCCGCCGGCGACGAGATGGTCGAGGGCTTCCGCGAGGCGTTCGAGAAGGGCGGCGGCAAGATCGTCAAAGAGCTGAACCTGCCGTTCCCGAACGTCGAGTTCCAGGCGCTGCTGACCGAAATCGCGGCGCTGAAACCGGAGATCGTGTACGCGTTCTTCGCCGGCGGCGGAGCGGTGAAGTTCGTCAAGGACTACGCCGCGGCGGGGCTGAACAAGACGATGCCGCTGTTCGCGGCCGGGTTCCTGACCGACGGCACGCTGGAAGCGCAGGGCGAGGCGGCGCAGGGGATCCTGACCGCATTGCATTACGCCGACAACCTGAACACACCGCGCGACAACGCCTTCCGGCTGAACTACGCCAAGACCTTCAAATTGCAGCCGGACGTGTACGCGGTGCAGGGCTACGACGCCGCGCAACTGCTGGCGATCGGACTGGCGGCGGTCAAGGGCGACGTCTCCAAGCGCAACGAGATGATCGCGGCGATGGAAAAAGCGCGCATCGACAGCCCGCGCGGCGTGTTCACGATGTCCAAGGCGCACAACCCGGTGCAGGACTTCTATCTGCGCAAGGTCGAAGGCACGCAGAACAAGGTGGCCGGCATCGCGGTGAAGGCGCTCGCGGATCCGGCGCGCGGCTGCCGGATGTAAACCGCGACCGCGCCGTCGGAAGCGCGCCCTCGCGGCGCGCTTCTTTCGTCAGCCCGCCGCGCAGCGCATGGACGCCCTGACCTTTCTCGTGCAGTGTCTGAACGCAGTCCAGTACGGACTGCTGCTGTTCCTCGTCGCCAGCGGGCTGACCTTGATCTTCGGCGCGATGGGCATCATCAACCTCGCGCATGGCAGCTTCTACATGATCGGCGCGTACTTCGCGTATGCGCTGGCGCCGTCGGTGAACGCCTATCTGGGCGGCGGCTTCTTCACCACGCTGGCGGTCGGCCTGCTGCTGTCGGTGCTGCTCGGCTATCTGCTCGAATGGGCGTTCTTCAGCCTGCTCTACGAGCGCGAGCACTTGCAGCAGGTGCTGATGACCTACGCGCTGATCCTGATCTTCGAGGAACTGCGCAGCATCCTGGTCGGCAACGACGTGCACGGGGTACGGGCGCCGGACTGGCTCGCGGGCACGATTCCCCTCGGCGACCTGATGACCTATCCGGTGTACCGGCTGTTCATATCGGCGGTGTGCCTGCTGGCGGCGCTCGGTATGTATCTGGTGCTGTCGCGCACGCGGCTCGGCATGGCCATTCGCGCCGGGGCCAGCAACCGCGAAATGACGCAGTCGATGGGCGTCAACATCGATCTGCTGTACCGCGTCGTGTTCGCCGGCGGCGTGGCGCTGGCGGTGCTGGCCGGCATGATCGCGGCGCCGGTGTCATCGGTTTACCCCGGCATGGGCGGTCAGGTGCTGATCCTCAGTTTCGTGATCGTGGTGATCGGCGGCATCGGCTCGGTGCGCGGCGCCTTCGTCGCCGCGCTGCTGGTCGGGTTCGTCGATACCTTCGGCAAGGTGTTCTTCCAGGAGGCGGCCGGCGTGCTGCCGTACCTGCTGATGGCGGCGATCCTGCTGTGGAAGCCCGAGGGGCTGTTCAAACAGAGCTGATGCGTTCCGGGCTGCGCTCTCTGGCGATCGTCGCGCTCGCGCTGGCCGCGCTGGCCGCGTTTCCGCTCGTCGCCGGCCGTTACGAGGTGGACCTGCTGTCCAAGATCTTCGTGCTGGCGATCTTCGCGCTGAGCCTGGAGCTGCTGGTCGGGCAGACCGGCCTGGTCAGCCTGGGGCACGCCGCGTTCATCGCGCTGGGCGCCTACACGACGGCCTTCCTGCTACAGGCGCCGGAGCCGCGCTCGTTCTGGCTCGTGCTGCTGGCCGCGATGGCCGCCGCCGGCGCGTACGCGGCGCCGGTGGCGGCGCTGTCGCTGCGCACGCGCGGCGTGTACTTCATCATGATCACGCTCGCCTTCGCGCAGTTGGTGTACTACGTCTTTCACGACACCAAGATCGCGAAAGGCAGCGACGGCATTTATCTGACCGGGGTGCCGGAGCTGTCGCTGTTCGGATGGGTGCCGTTCGATGTCACCAAGTCGCTGCCGTTCTATTACACGGCGCTCGCGCTGCTGGCCGCCACGTTCGGCTTGCTCGCGCTGCTGGTGCGCTCGCGCTTCGGGCGCGCGCTGGCCGGCATCCGCGTCAACGAGCAGCGCATGCGCGCTGCCGGCTTTCCGACCTATCCGTACAAGATCGCCGCCTTCGTGATCGCGGCGATGCTGGCCGGGCTGGCCGGCTTTCTGAAGGCGACCAAGGACGGCTACGTGAATCCGGAACTGGCGTCCTGGCACGAATCGGGCGCGGTGCTGCTGATGATCATCCTCGGCGGCATCGGCCGCCTGCGCGGCGCGGTGATCGGCGCCTTCGCCTTCGTGTTGCTG
>DATLZG010000115.1:0-2687 GCA_035574095.1 Burkholderiaceae bacterium
GTACGACCATCCCGCTATATGACGACTTGGGATATGCATCGGGCAGCCAAACTGACAGCGGTGGCGCTGCGGCATTGACCAGGAAACCGATGAATATCAGCCAGCGCGCCACACTGTCTGGCTGCATCGCTGAAAACGCGATGGAGCCGGTGGCCTGGAATTCGCCCGCGATACCGGAAAGTAGCAACGCGCCACCGAGTACATGGATTAGCAGATAACGCATTCCGGGGGCGACCGCGGCGGTGCCCGCACTCCATATTAGGAAGGTCGAGGCAAGCGCCATAATCTCCCAAAATACAAACAAGGTAATAAAGTCCCCCGCGAAGACGACGCCGAGGGCAGCGCCCGCACACATTTGCGCGGCGCAAAGTTCGAGACGACTCTTTTGATGGAGCGCGAAGAGCGCGCTTGCAAACGAAACGATCGCGAAGGCGGAGCCAAACCAACGTGCGAGCGCATCCGATTCGGTAATTGTTAGCTTTAGGTCAAGGTACGTGACGTTTAGGGCTTGTCCGTCACCAATCGACCACACCAACCAAAGTGCGACGATTGGCGTGACAAGCATCACGACTTTTCGTATCCATCCGCGCCCGATGGCGAGAAGGAGTGCTCCAAGGAAAAGCGGAGCCGACGGCGGAACTAACAGATCACCTATCATTTTTCGGAGTTGCGACGTTTGAGAAGCATACTCAATAGCCGTGCGATCAGCAGTATTACAGCAGAAGCCAAGAAGTCAAACAGCGCGTAAAAACCAAAAATGCCATCGAGAGCAAGTGCCGAGTGCCGGCTCACCAGAAATTCAGCGAGCACAGACCCGACAAGCAGGACGATGAAAATAATCCAGATAATTCGGATCGTGCTGCGCCGGCGAAGCCAGTGCTCGCTCATTTTCTCTCCCGAGACCGAAGCATGGTCGGAACGACATCCGCAGATGCAGCGAATCCTAATTACCAGCAGTCAGAAAACTAAATCATGCCGGGCGGCCATAGCAACCCATCTCGGAAAGGAAGGCTTTGCCAGACAGCGCCCTATCGCGGCCGCCCGCATCGTCGCGGCTGCCGCCATAGGCCACCTTGCGCCTTTTGCGCGCGGGCCGAGAACGAGTGCTGCGATCGGTCACTAGCTGAAGTCGCTCCCGCCGCGAGATTGTCTGCTTTCGCGAGGTAAGCGGGCACCACCCGTTTATAAGTAACACGCCCTCGGGTTACCAAGCCCATCACAGGAACGATGACATCGACCTTCTCCGAAACGGTCGAGCGCTGGCCGCTCGACCGGCTGATCCCGCATGCGCGCAACGCCCGGACGCACTCCGAGGAGCAAATCGCGCAGATCGCCGGATCGATCGCGGAGTTCGGATTCGTGAACCCGGTGCTGGTCGGTGACGACGGCGTCATCGTTGCGGGTCACGGTCGAATCCTGGCGGCGCGAAAGCTAGGGCTGGCCGAGGCGCCGGTGATCGTGTTGCGGCATCTGACGCCGACGCAGCGCCGCGCGCTGATGATCGCCGACAATCGGATCGCCGAGAACGCTGGCTGGGACGAGGAGATGCTCGCGGCCGAGCTGGCGGCACTCAAAGACGACGATGTCGACCTGGCGCTGCTCGGTTTCGACGAGACGGAGCTCGATCGGCTGCTGGCCGGCACGCTCGACGAGAGCGATGCCGCGGACGAAGCGCCCGCCCCGCCGGCCGAGCCGGTCAGCCGGCCGGGCGATCTCTGGATCTGCGGCGACCACCGGCTGCTATGCGGCGACGCCACGGTGCTCGCCGACGTCGCGAAGGTCTTGGACGGCGAACTCGCCGACATGGCGTTCACAGATCCGCCCTATAACGTGAACTACGCCAACTCGGCGAAGGACAAACTGCGCGGAAAGAACCGGCCGATCCTGAACGATGCACTCGGCGAGGGCTTCGGCGCGCTGCTCTACGACGCCTGCGTGAACATCCTGACCGTCACCAAGGGCGCCGTGTACATCTGCATGTCGTCGTCGGAGCTGGACACGCTGCAGAAGGCGTTCCGCGATGCGGGCGGGCGCTGGTCGACCTTCATCATCTGGGCGAAGAACACGTTCACCCTCGGGCGCTCGGACTACCAGCGCCAGTACGAGCCGATCTTGTACGGCTGGAAGGAGGGTGCCGACCACTATTGGTGCGGCGCGCGGGACCAGGGCGACGTGTGGTTCTTCGACAAGCCGACAAAGAACGATCTGCACCCCACGATGAAGCCGGTGGCGCTGGTCGAGCGCGCGATCCGCAATTCGTCCAAGACGCGGGATATCGTGGTCGACCCGTTCGGCGGATCGGGCACTACGATGATTGCGGCGGAGCGCGCGGGCCGCCGGGCACGGCTGATCGAACTCGATCCCAAATACGTCGACGTCATCGTCCAACGCTGGCAGAACGAGACCGGTGGCCGCGCGAAGCTCGCGGTCACTGGCCAGGCGTTCGACGAGGTTCATTCCGCTACGCGATAGACTGGGCGCGCTGCCCCCAGAGATGCGGCCGCGAATTTAGCATAGGCGGTGGGTCGCTGACGTTTCGCCCAGTCCTCGGCTAGGATTGACGCCGCTCGGCGGATCTACTTACGGCACACTCCGGTCACGTTTCGAGGCCGCGATGAGTTCCGGTTAGTGCCCAGGGCCAGACATTTCCCGAGGTGGCACGACACACCAGGTGCACTAACTCCTCC
>DATLZG010000116.1:0-5423 GCA_035574095.1 Burkholderiaceae bacterium
CGACCTCTGGTTCGCGCGCCGCGTTCTCAATCACCGTTTCCCCGTCGGCCAGCGCCGCGGCCATCATCAGATTTTCGGTGCCGGTGACCGTCACGAGGTCGGTGACGATGCGCGCGCCGCGCAGGCGCTGCGAATGCGCGACGATGTAACCGTGGTCGATGCGGATCGTCGCCCCCAGTTGCGCCAGGCCCTTGATGTGCTGATCGACCGGCCGCGCGCCGATCGCGCAGCCGCCGGGCAGCGACACGCGCGCCGTGCCGCAGCGCGCCAGCAGCGGCCCCAGCACCAGGATCGACGCGCGCATGGTCTTGACCAGCTCGTACGGCGCCTCGGTGGACGTGACGGCCGCGGCGCGCAGCGCGCAGCGGTCGCCGTCGCGCGTGATCGCGACCCCCATACCGCGCAACAGCTTGGCCATGGTCGCGATGTCGGCCAGTTGCGGCACGTTCTCGAGCACCAGCTCGTCGGCGGTCAGAAGCGCTGCCGCGAGGATCGGCAGCGCGGCGTTCTTGGCGCCCGCGATCGCGATCTCGCCGGCGAGCGCACGGCCGCCTTCGATCCTCAGCTTGTCCATCGTGCGCTCGTCATGCAGCGCGTTGCGCCGCGTATTCGGCCGGGGTCAGCGTGCGCATCGACAGCGCGTGGATTTCCTCGCGCATGCGATCGCCCAGCGCCGTGTAGACCAACTGGTGGCGCGCCACCCGCGTCTTGCCTTCGAAGGCGTGGCTGACCACGAGCGCCTCGAAGTGATGACCGTCGCCGCGCACTTCGAGCAGCTCGCAGGTCAGGCCGCGGGCGATCAACTCTTTCACGTCGTCCGGTGTAGGCATGCTCAGTTCCTGATCTTGTAACCGCGTGCCAGCATTCGCAGCGCGACCACGGTCACCGCGGCCAGCGCCGCGAGCACGACGGCGAGGCTCAGCCACGGGCTGGCGTCCGACTGGCCGAAGAACCCGTACCGGAAGCCGTCGACCACGTAAAAAAACGGGTTCAGGTGCGACACCGCCTGCCAGAACGACGGCAGGCTATGCACCGAGTAAAAGACCCCGGCCAGGAAGGTCGCCGGCATGACGATGAAGTTCTGAAACGCGGCCAACTGGTCGAACTTGTCCGACACGATGCCGGCGATCAAGCCGAGCACGCCGAGCAATGCGGCGCCGGTCAGCGCAAAGGCGAAGATCCACAGCGGTGCGGCAAAGGACGGCGGCGCGAACCAGTACGTGACCGCGAACACGCCGATGCCGACCGCCAGCGCGCGCACGATCGCGCCGATCACGTAGGCGGCGAAAAACTCGAAGGTGGTGATCGGCGCCAGCAGCACGAACACCAGGTTGCCGGTGATCTTGCTCTGGATCAGCGACGACGACGAGTTCGCGAATGCGTTCTGCAGCAGGCTCATCATCACCAGCCCCGGGATCAGGAACGCCGTATACGAAACGCCCGGGAACGCCTCCACATGCGCTTCCAGCACGTGGCCGAAGACCAGCAGATACAGCACGCCGGTCAGCACCGGCGCGGCGATGGTCTGGAAGCTCACCTTCCAGAAGCGCAGCACTTCCTTGATCAGCAGCGTGCGAAAACCGACGGCCGCCTGCATTGGCGGCAATGCCACGCGTCCGGGCGCAATGCCGTCGTCGGACTCGCCGCGCGCGCGGGTCCCGAGGTCCTTGGTTTGCGCCGCGTCCACGCTCATGACAGCGCCTCCGCGCGGTCGTCGGCCATCAATTGCAAGAACACGTCCTCCAGGTCCGCATGGCCGACCTCCAGATCCTCGATCGCCGTGCCGGCGGCGCGAAACGCGGCCAGCGTCGCCTCCAGTTGCTCGACCGAGGCCAGCCGCAGGACGACGCGATCGTCCGTGCGCTCAAGCACGCTGCCGGCCAAGGACGCCGGCACGGGCCCGCGCACGCGAGCGTCCAGCCGCAGGCCGGAGAAGCGCTGCAGCAGATTGCGCGTGGCGTCCAGTGCGACCAGCCGGCCGCCGCGCAGCATCGCGATACGGTCGCACAGCTGCTGCGCTTCCTCGAGATAGTGCGTGGTCAGCACGATCGTGTGCCCCTGCCGATTCAATTGGCGCACGAAGCGCCACAGCGTCTGCCGCAGTTCGACGTCCACACCGGCGGTCGGCTCGTCCAGAACGATCACCGGCGGGCGATGTACGAGGGCCTGCGCCACCAGCACGCGCCGTTTCATGCCGCCCGAGAGCGCGCGCATGTTGGTGTCGGCCTTGTCCGCCAGGCCCAGGTTGACCAGCAGCTCGTCGATCCAGTCGTCGTTGGCGCGCAGACCGAAGTAGCCGGACTGAAAACGCAGCGTCTCGCGCACCGTGAAAAACGGATCGAACACCAACTCCTGCGGCACGACGCCGAGCGCGCGACGCGCGCTGCGATAGTCGTTCGCCACGTCGTGACCCATCACCTGCACGCGGCCGGAGGTCGCGCGCGCCAGGCCGGCGACGATCGAAATCAGCGTCGTTTTGCCGGCGCCGTTCGGCCCCAGCAGGCCGAAGAATTCGCCCGGTTCGATACGCAGCGACACACCGTCGAGCGCGGTGACCTTCGGATAACGCTTGACGACGTCGGCGGCGAGGATTGCGGCGGTGGCCATCGGGCAGCGGCGGCCGCCGCGGTGGCGACGGCGCCGAGGCGAATGTTATTCGAGCGCGCGCCGCTCGACGTCGAGCAGCGACTCCACCCCGTACAGCCGGGCCAAGCTGGTCAGCCCCTGCGGCACGCCGGTCAGCGTCAGCGATTTGCCCTGCGCGCGCGCGGCGCGGCGCCACGCCAGCAGCAGCGCGACCGCAGCCGAATCGACATTGCCGACGGCGGACAGATCGAACTGCGTGTCGCCGCGTGCGATCGCCGCCGCTCCGGCATCGAGAAGCGCGGCGGCGTTTTCCATCGTGATCGACGTCGCCTCGATCTTCACGCCTTCTTCGCTTCCGCGCTCTTGTTCAGTTCCGTCAGATGCTTGATCAGGCCTTCGATACCGCCCTGGTTGATCTGGCTGGCGAACTGGTTCTTGTAGTTCTCGACCAGCCACACGCCGAGCACGTTGACGTCATAGATCTTCCAGCCCGCTTCGGTCTTCTCCAGCCGGTAGTCGAGTTGGATCGGCTCGCCGCGCGAAGCGACGATCTGCGTACGCACGATGACGTCGTCGGCGCTGGCGGGACGGAACGGCAGCAGTTTGACCTGATGGTCGCGCACCTGCGCCAACGCACCGCTGTACGTGCGCACGAGCAGCGTGCGGAACTCGCGCGTCAGCGCCTGCCGCTGCTCGGGGGTGGCCTGGCGCCAGCCGCGGCCGGCCGCCAGTTGCGTCATCTTCTCGAAGTTGACGTAGGGCAGGATCTTCTCGTCCACCAGTTGCTGCAGCTTGGCGAAGTCTCCCGCCTGCAGCGCCTTGTCTTTGCGGATCGCATCGAGCACCTCGGTCGACAGATTGCGTACCAGCGCGTCGGGTTGCATCGCGGCCGCCTGCGCCGCGGTTTGCGCAGCGACCGCGCCGACGCACAGCGCGCCGAGCGCGACGAACAGGGATTTGACGAACGACAGTCGGGACATGGTCACACTCTCGAACCGCGCGATGGCCGCGATTCTAAGCTCCGGCACCTGCCGGCTCGTGTTCAACGCGGCGGCGCCGCGCGCGGTTGATCCCCGCCCACCCCGCCTTTCGGGGCGTCCGCAGGCGGCGGTTCCGGCGGCGGCGCGGCGTCCTCCGGCTCGTCGACGCGCGGCGGATTGCCGTCGTAGATCAGATTGCGCCGACGCTGCAGGAAACCGTCGCGGACGAACAGGTACTTGTCGAGCGCGGCGCCTTCCAGCACGCGCGTGGCCCGCAGCAGCTCTGCGCGCGTGTCGATCACGCGCAACGTCTGCGCCGACAGCGCGACGCGGCTCGAGTCCAGGTACGTCAGCGGATCGCCGTACGCATCCGCCACGCGCCCGAACGTATCGCGAATCGTGCTCGGTCCCAACAGCGGCAGCACGAAATACGGCCCCGGTCCCACACCCCACCGCCCGAGCGTCTGGCCGAAGTCCTCGTTGCTGCGAACCAGCCCGACGCGGGTGGCGACGTCGAAGCAGCCGAGCAGACCGATCGTGCTGTTGATCGCCACCCGGCAAAGGTCAGAGCTGGCTTCGAACAGTTTGCCCTGCAGCAGGTTGTTGACCGCGTTACCCACGTCGCCCAGGTTGCGGAACACGTTGCCGATGCAGTCGCGCGCCGGCTCCGGCACCACCGTCACGTAGCCTTCGGCGACCGGCTTCAGCACATAACGATCGAGCCGCTCGTTGAATTCGAAGACGTGGCGGTTGTAGACCTCGAGCGGATCGGCCGGGTTGCGCCCGGCGTCGGGCGGGATGCTGGCGCAGCCCGCCGCGACGAGCGCGATCAGCAACAGGGCGGCACGGCAGGCCCGCATGACGCGGATCACTTCTTCTCGGCGGCCGGTGCTTCGGCCGCCTTGTTGTACAGGAACTGCCCGATCAGGTTCTCCAGCACGACCGCCGATTGCGTCATCTTTATCACGTCGCCGTCGGCGAGGTTCTTGTCGTCGCCGCCCGGCTCCAGCCCGATGTACTGATCGCCGAGCAGTCCGGCAGTCAGAATCTTGGCCGACGTGTCCTTTGGAAAGACGAAGCGGCTCTCGATCTCCATCGTCACCAGCCCTTGGTACGTCTTGGTGTCGAGCGAGATCGACACCACGCGCCCCACGGTCACGCCGGCGCTCTTGACCGGCGCACGCACCTTCAGCCCGCCGATATTGTCGAAGCGCGCGCTGACCGTGTAGGTGGCGCCGCTGTTGAAACTGGCCAGATTGGCGGCCTGCAGGGCGAGGAACACGATCGCCAGAAAGCCGGCCAGCACGAACAGGCCGACCAGTGTCTCGATTCCCTTTCTGCTCATCGACACTCTCCCTATGGCGTGCTGAACATCAGCGCGGTCAGCACGAAGTCCAGCACCAGCACGGCCAGCGAAGAAATGACGACCGTGCGCGTGGTCGCCTGCGACACGCCCTCCGGCGTGGCCTGCGCTTCGTATCCCTGGTAAAGCGCGACGAAAGTGCAGGCGACCCCGAACACGAAGCTCTTGACGATGCCGTTGCCGACGTCGGCGAAGACATCGACGCCGTCTTGCATCTGCGACCAGAACTGGCCGGCGTCGATGCCGATCATCAGCACGCCGACCACGTACCCGCCGATGATGCCGACGGCGGAGAACATCGCCGCCAGCAGCGGCATCGCTACGATGCCGGCGACGAAACGCGGCGCCAGCACGCGCTGCTTCGGGTCGATCGCCATCATTTCCATCGCCGCTAGCTGCTCGCCGGCTTTCATCAGACCGATCTCGGCGGTCAGCGAGGTGCCGGCGCGGCCGGCGTACAGCAGCGCGGTGACGACCGGGCCGAGCTCACGGGT
>DATLZG010000117.1:0-3355 GCA_035574095.1 Burkholderiaceae bacterium
GGGCGGCGGCACGAGCTGCGGCGCCAGCGCGCACGCCTGCTCGAACGGCAAGCCGCAGGCGAGCGCCACCCCGAGCACGCCCAGCACGTTGGCGGCGTTGAACTGCCCGACCAGCGGCAGCTCGAGCGCGTGCCGCTGCGCGCCCGCGCGCACGACGAAACGCAGGCCGCTGGCCGTCGCCTGCACGTCGTCCGCCTGCAAGCGCCGGCCGCCGCCGGGCAGCGGCGCGTCGGCGAACGTATAGCCGATGCATTCGACCTGCGGCCGCGCGCGCAGCCGCTGCGCGAAGCGCTGGCCGGCGGCGTCGTCCAGATTGAGCACCGCGTGCGTCAACGTCGGCCAGTCGAACAGCCGCGCCTTGGCCTGCTCGTAGCGCTCGAGCGTGCCGTGATAGTCGAGGTGATCGCGCGTCAGATTGGTGAACAGCGCGACGCGCAACGCCATGCCATCGAGCCGACGCTGGTCGAGCCCGATCGAAGACACTTCCATCGCCAGCGCGCGCGCGCCGGCGTCGGCCAGCTCGCGCACCTGGCGCTGCAGGGAAATCGCGTCCGGTGTGGTGAGCGGATTCGGCGCGAGCTTCTCGCCGGGGAACCCGATGCCCACCGTGCCGATCACCGCGCAGCGCGTACCGGCCGCCGTCAACATCTGCGCGATCCAGTGGCTGCACGACGTCTTGCCGTTGGTGCCGGTGACGCCCACCGCCAGCAGCCGTTCGCTCGGATCGCCGTAGAAGCGCGCCGCCAGTTCGCCCACCGCGTCGCTTATGCCGTCCAGCCACAGCACTTGCGGCGCGGTCCGCCTTGCCGTCCAGCCGCGCGCCTCGGCCACGACCGCCGCCGCGCCCTGTACCAGCGCGGCTTCGATGAAGTTGCGGCCGTCGGTGGCACGGCCAGGCATGGCGACGAACACGTCCCCGGGCCGCACCGCGCGGCTGTCGGCGCGCAGCTGCGCGCGCGGATACACGCAGCCGCGGGCGGCGAGCCAGTCGAGCGCCTGCGCCACGGTCACCGCACGTCCCTCCGCGCCAACTGCGCCAGCACCGTGCCGCGCTCCTCGGGCACCGCGTCCGGCGCGACCTGCAGCGTGCGCAGGCTGCCGGTGGCGATGCGCGCGAACACCGGCGCCGCGACGTCGCCGCCGTAGTAACGGCCGGAGCTCGGCTCGTCGATCATCACCGCGACCACGATGCGCGGATCGGACGCCGGCGCGAAGCCGACGAACGAAGCCACGTACTCGTTGACGTAACGGCCGTCGCGCAGCTTGCGCGCGGTGCCGGTCTTGCCCGCCACCCGGTAGCCGGCCACGCGCGCCTGGGCGCCGGTCCCCTCGCTGCTGGCCGCCAGCTCCAGCATGCGGCGCACCGCGCGCGCGGTGTCCGGCCGCAGCACCGGCACCGGATGCGGTGCCGAATCGAGGCGTCGCAGGCTGATCGGCACCATGTCGCCGTCGCGCGCGAACACCAGGTAGGCGCGCGCCAGCTGCATCAGCGACACGGAAACCCCGTAGCCGTAGCTGATCGTCGCCTGTTCGACCTCGCGCCACGTGCTGGCCGGGCGCAGGCGGCCGACCGCCGCGCCGGGGAATCCGATGCGCACCGGCTGGCCGATGCCGACGCCCGTGTACAGGTCCCACAGCGATTGCGCCGGCAGATCCATCGCGATGCGCACGGTGCCGACATTGCTCGACTTGGCGACGATCTGCTCCACCGTCAGCACCCCGTGCGGATGCGCGTCGCGGATCGTGCGATCGGCGACCTTGATGAATCCCGGCGCGGTCTGGAGCGTCTGCTGCGGCGTGACGCGCCCGGCCTGCAGCGCGGCGGCGATCGAAAACGGCTTCAGCGTGGAGCCGGGTTCGAAGGTATCGGTCAGCGCGCGGTTGCGCAGCGCCTCGGCCGACCAGCGGCCGCGCTCGTTCGGATCGAAACTCGGGAAGTTCGCCAGCGCCAGCACTTCGCCGGTCCGGGCATCGAGCACGATCGCGCTGGCGCCGCGCGCCTGATGCTCGCGCACCGCCTCACGCACGGCAGCAAACGCCAGGTACTGAATGCGGTTGTCCAGCGACAGCGCCAGATCGCCGCCGTCCACCGGCAGTTGCAGCCAGTCGTCCTCGACGTAGCGCTGCAGATTGTCCTTGATCACGCGGCGCCGGCCGTGCCGAGCGGCCAGCTCGTTGTCGAACGCCAGCTCGACACCCTCCTGACCGCGGTCTTCCACGTTGGTGAAGCCGACCACGTGCGCGACGACTTCCCCTTCCGGATAGTGGCGGCGGAACGACTGATGCTGGCCGATGCCGGCCAGTTTCAGCTCGGCGATCTTTTGCGCCACCGCCGGCTCGACCTGACGCGCGAGATAGACAAAGCGGCGATCGTCATCGGCGAGCCGGCGCTTCAGCTCCGCCGGCGGCAACTGCAGCAGCCGCGCCAACTGCGCCAATTGCGGGCTCGAGAGGTCGACGTCCTCGGGGCTGGCCCAGATCGCGCGCGCCGGCAGCGACGCCGCCAGCACGACGCCGTTGCGGTCGGTCACGCGGCCGCGCGTGGCCGGCACGTCCAGCGTGCGCACGTAGCGCACCTCGCCCTGCCGCTGCAGGAACGACGTGCTGCCGCCGCCCTGCAGCCAAGCGGCGCGCAATGCCAGCACCGCGAATGCCAGAAACAGCAGCAGCAGCAGCAGGCGCGAACGCCATGCCGGCAGTTTCACCGCCAGCAGCGGGTTGGCGTGAAACGCCACCCGTTCGGCGCGGCGTGCGCGCGGTGCGCGCACGCCCAGCACGGCGCGCAGCGAAGCCGGCTGTTTCACGGGTGCGCACTCCCCGGCATCGGCAGGAACACCGTATGCGCGGCATCGATCGGTTTGAGTCCGAGCTGGCGCGCGGCCGCATCGACCGCGGCCGGCTGCAGCAGCCGCGCCTGCTCGACGCGCAAGCGGTTGCCCTCGGCGGCCAGCGCCGCGGCGCGCTGTTGTGCGCGCTCCAGTTCGACGAACAGCGAGCGCGTGCGATGCTGCGCGGTGACCACGCCGAAGGCGCTCGCCGCCAGCGCCAGCGCGAGCACGATCGCCAACGCGCGCGCGTTCATCGCGCCCCCGGAGACCGCCGACCGTCGACCGTTGACCGTTGACCGTTCACGCCGCATCGCGACGCGCGGCCGCCGGACAACGAACAACGGACGACGGAGAACGGATCACGGATCACGGCGCTCATGCCGCCTCCCACGGCGCGGCCGTGCGTTCGGCCACCCGCAGCACGGCCGAGCGCGCGCGCGGTTTGGCCGCGACCTCGGCCGCGTCCGGCTTCACCTTCGCCAGCGCGCGCAGGCGTGGCGGCGGCAGCTGGTCGGCGCGCAACGGCA
>DATLZG010000118.1:0-3959 GCA_035574095.1 Burkholderiaceae bacterium
GCCGCCGCGTGCTGGCGGAGGTTCACGTCGGCATCGCCGTCGACACCGCCGACGGGCTGATCGTCCCGGTGCTGCGCGACGCGCACCGGCTCGATGCGGCGGCGCTCGAACGCGAGGCGCGCACGCTGATCGAAGCAGCGCGCGCGCGCTCGCTCGCGCCCGAACGGCTGCGCGGGGCCACGATACTGCTGTCGAATTTCGGCCCGATCGGCGGCCGCTACGCCACGCCGATCGTCGTGCCGCCGGCTGTCGCGATCCTCGGCGCCGGCCGCATCTCGCTGGCCGCCGTCGCGTCGGAGGACGGCAGTCTGGCCGCGCACCGCGTGCTACCGCTGTCGCTCACCTTCGATCACCGCGCCGTCACCGGCGGCGAAGCGGCGCGGTTTCTGAATGCGGTGATCGTCGATTTGCAAAGGGCGGAGTAGACCGCCGTTGTCATCCCGAGCCGTAGGCGAGGATCTCGAACGCCCGCGATCCTTCCTGAGTCCGTTCGCCGGGACGACGGCCACAAAAGATCCGCGTTCATCCGCGTCGATCCGCGTCGAGATCCTCTCGGGTCGCCACCGCATCAGCCAGCGCCTGCCACACGCGCACATCGACGACCATCGCCAGATGGCCGACGCGATCGAACACGACGTGCCGCGCGCCGGGCATCAGAGGGCTCGTGCGCGGAATGATCATGTTGTCGTCGCGCGTGGCCAGGCAGACGAATTTCGAGCGCAGCGCCGGTGTCAGCGCCGCCTCCAGCGCCGCCAGGTAAGCGGAGCCGCGCGCCATCTGGCGCGCGTTCACGCCGTGGCCAAGCCGACCGAGCAGGGTGCCGCCATGCGGCGAGGCGATCGTGATCACGCGCGCAACGTGGCCGTCGCCGCAGCGGCGCAGGTAGGCGCGGATCGCGATGCCGCCCATGCTGTGGCCGATCAGGACCACGCGCTCGGCGCCCGAGGCCGCCCGCAGCCGATCGACCGCCGCCGCGATCCGATCGGCGTACGCATCGATGGAGCCGAACACCGGCTCGAGGTTCACGGTGGCGAGGTTGCAGTGCGCGAGCGCGCGGCTATCCAGCAACGGCCGCCATACGGCGCGGTTGCACAGGTAGCCGTGCACCAGCAGCACGGCGGGCCGATGCGAGTCGCGCTCGACGGCAGGCTCGCGAAAGCCGGCGCGAAACGGCTGCTCGAAGAGAAACATGCGCCAGGACACGGCGACTTCGTGCGCCCACACCGCCAACACTTGCGCGACCGGGGCGCGCGGCGCGCGCGGGTCGAACAGGGCGGCGAGCGAAAACTCGAGCGCCAGCACGACGGGGATCAGCGCGAGCGGCAGCGCCACGCCGCCGGCCCACGCCCAGCCGCGCGCGGATTCGGGCAGCAGCCAGGCCGCGACCAGCGTGCCGACGGCGAAGGTCGCCGCGAGCCACAGGCGCAGGACATTCGCGGTCGTCATGCGGGCGGTCGCAGCGCCGGGTCGATGTCGATCGCGTCCCAGCGTTTCTGCGTGAACGGATGGCGGCTGTAGCCGACGACCCACGGCTGCACGAGGTCGTTGGCGATCCGGTGCATGTGGAACTTGTACGGCATGTAGGCGGCGAGCAGCCGCGCCGCCTCGCGCAGCACGGCCAGGCGTTCCGGGCCGTCGGGCAGGCGGCGGCTGCGCTCGTAGAGCCGGTCGTACGCGGGCAAGCGAAAGCGCGCGTCGTTGGTCTGCTCGATGTTGCCGCTGTAGCCGAAGCCGAAGAACACGTCGGAGTCAGGCTGCCCTGCCTGCCAGCCGAAGCCCCACATCATCAGCTTGCCCGCCAGCGACTGTTTCAGCAGTTCCGGCCACTGCGCGACGCGGAAGGAAACCCGCACGCCGATCGCATCCAGATAGCGCTTCCACATCTCGTTTTGCTTGCGGTCCAGTTGCGACGGGCTGGAGGCGATCTCGAGCAGCAGCGGCGAGCCGTCCGAGTTTTCGCGCCAGCCGTCGCCGTCGCGGTCCAGGTAGCCATAGGTGTCGAGCAATGCACGCGCGGCGGCGCGGTCGAACGCGGATAGCGGCGTGACGAACGCCGGGTCGTAGCCGAAGGTGTTCGGCACGAACGGCGATTGCGCGGCAATGGCCTGGCCCTTGTACAGCAGGCGTATGTATTCGTCGCCGTCGAACGCCAGCGACACCGCGCGCCGCAGCGCCACTTTCTGCGGCGTATAGCCGCCGACCATCGGATGCTCGAGGTTGAAGTAGGTGACCGCGATGTCCGCCAGCGGCGTACGCAGCAGGCGCACGCCGCGCCGCGCCAAGTGCGGGGCGAGCCGCCCGCCCGGCGCGGCGAGATCCTGGAAGTCGATCGGCACCGCCAGCAAATCGAGTTCGCCTTGCATGAACGCGAGCCAGCGCGGCTGGCTCTCTTCGATGATCGAAACCTGCACGCGGTCGATCAGCGGCAGCCGTTTTCCCTGCAACCGCTGTGCGTCGGCCGCCAGTTGCGCGTCGTCCGCCGGCGGCTCGCCCGCGTAGCGCTTGTCGCGAAAGTCCGGGTTGCGTTCGAGCACGATGCGCGACGAGCGCCGCCAGGCTGCGAGCCGAAACGGGCCGGTGCCGACCGGATGCTCGGCGATCGCGTCGCCGTAGGCTTCGACCACTTCGCGCGCCACCGCGCCGAACGGCTGCGCGGCGGAAAGCATCTGATGGAAGCGCGGATTCGGTTCGGCGAAACGCAGTTGCAGTGTGTAGCGGTCCAGCGCCCGCAGCCCTTCGACTTCGCGGTCGTAGTCGAAAGGCTTGCGGTCGCGCAGCGCGGCGGCGCGCAGCTCGGCCATGCCCAGCATGCCCGCGCCTTCGACCAGGTGCAGGTTCTGGCTCTTCCAACGCGGGTCGAAGATGCGCTTCCACGAATACACGTAATCGCGCGCGGTCAGTTCGCGCGCCTTGCCCTTGAATGCCGGGTCGGCGGCGAAAGAAATGCCGGGGCGGATGCGGATCGTCAGCGTGCGCGCGTCGCCCGACAGTTCCGGCAGCGCCGCCGCCGTGTTCGGGCGCAGCCGCGCGGGGCGCGCCAGCGGGTCGTATTCGTACGGCGCCTCGAAGATGTGTTCGTTGATCGTGCCCGAGTAAAGATCCTGCGACTGCACCGGGTCGAAGCCCGTCTCGGCGACGGGAAACGCGACGCGCAGCGTCTTGACGGACGACGCGCGCACCGGCACGCCGGCGGCGGCGAGCGTCGCCGCGCTGCCGGCGAGAAAACCGCGCCGGCCGGCGCGAGCGTCAGCCGAGCGCGCGCGCCTGCTGTTCGACATCGAGGTCCAGGTACTTGAAGAAGTCGCGCGTGTACGGATGACGCCGGAAGCCGATGACCCACGGTTGCGCCATCGAATTGATGAAGCGATGGCCGTGAAACTTGTACGGCATGTAGGCCACCAGCAGGCGCTTCATTTCGCGCAGCAGCGCCAAGCGCTCGGGGCCGTCGGGCAGCACGCGCTGGCGGTCGAACAGGTCGTTGTAACGCGGCAGATCGAAGCGCGCCAGATTGGCGCCGCCTTTGGCCGGCCCGTAGGCGAGTTCGAAGAAGGTCTCGCCGTCGGGCGCACCGGCGCTCCAGCCCAGCCCCCAGATCTGCAATTTGCCGGCGCGCGCCTGCTTCAACTGCTCCGGCCACTGGTTGACCTCGAAGCGCATGCGCACACCGATCGCGTCCATGTTCTTCTTCCACAGCTCGTTCAACTGGCGCGAGAACTGGTCGGACTGCGTGGCGTAGGTCAGCGCCAGCGGGCGTCCGTCCGGAAGCTCACGCCAGCCGTCGCCGTCGCGGTCGACGTAGCCGAACGCGTCGAGCAACGCTTTCGCGCGCGCGCGGTCGAACTGACCCATCTCGCTGACGAACTCGGGTTCGTAGCCGAACGTGTTCGGCGGCACCGGCGATTGCGCGACCAGCATCTGCCCGCGCCGTACCAGCCGCACTTCTTCGTCGATGTTGTAAG
>DATLZG010000119.1:0-3207 GCA_035574095.1 Burkholderiaceae bacterium
AGCGGCCCGGCGCAGGCGATTTCGCGCGCGGCTACGACGGCCGCGTGCGCGGCCTGTCCTCGCACTTCGTCTGGACCAACCGCAGCAAGGAAAGCGTCACGCTCGATTTGAAGCACGCGGCGGCGCCGGCCATCCTCGAGCGTCTGCTCGCGCGCGCCGACGTGCTGGTGCAGAACCTGGCGCCGGGCGCGGCCGCGCGCCTCGGGTTGTCGTTCGAAGCCTTGCACGAGATGTACCCGCGCCTGATCGTCTGCGATATCTCCGGCTATGGCGACGATCCGCAGCGGCCCGGCCCGTACCGCGACAAGAAGGCGTACGACCTGCTGATCCAGAGCGAATCCGGCTTTCTGTCGGTCACCGGCACCGAGCAGGAGCCGGCCAAGGCCGGCTGTTCAATCGCCGACATCGCCGCCGGCATGTACGCGTTCAGCAATGTGCTGGCCGCGCTGCTCGAACGCGGCCGCACCGGCCGCGGACGGCGCATCGACGTTTCGATGCTGGAGGCGATGGCGGAGTGGATGAGCTATCCGCTGTACTACGCGTTCGACGGCGCGGAGCCGCCGCCGCGCAGCGGCGCCGCGCACGCCACGATTTACCCGTACGGGCCGTTTCCGACCGGCGACGGCAGGATCGTGATGCTGGGCCTGCAGAACGAGCGCGAATGGCGCGTGTTCTGCGAACAGGTGCTCGAGCAGCCGCAACTGGCGACCGACGCGCGCTTCTCCTCCAACGCCGCCCGCAACGCCGCGCGCGACGCGCTGCGCGCCATCATCGTCGCCGCGTTCGCGCCGCTCACCGCCGAGCAGGTGGTGGCGCGGCTGGACGCCGCCGGCATCGCCAATGCCCGGGTGAACACGATGCACGATCTGTGGCAGCACGCGCAGCTCGCAGCGCGCGCGCGCTGGGTCGAGGTCGATACGCCCGCCGGGCCGATTCCGGCGTTGCTGCCGCCCGGGGCGTCCGGCCGGCAGAGCGTGCGCATGGACCCGGTGCCGGCGCTCGGACAGCACACGGTCGCGGTGCTGACGGAGCTCGGGCTGCCGCCGGCCGAAATCGAACGCCTGCGCGCCGCGGGCGCGATTTGACCGCGCTTGTCGGCGCATGATTCGGACCGCGACACCATCACCGGAGGAGGAGAACGCATGAAAAGACTTCGCATGCTCGGCGCCGCCCTCGCGGGCGCCGCCCTGCTCGCCGCGCTCGGCAGCGCGCGGGCGCAGACCTGGCCGACCCGGCCCATCACGCTGGTGGTGCCGTTCGCCGCCGGCGGCCCGACCGACGTGATGGCGCGCACACTGGCGGCGGCGCTCGCCAAGCCGCTCGGACAGACGGTCATCGTCGAGAACCGCCTCGGCGCCGGCGGCACGGTGGCGGCCAATTCGGTCGCCAAGGCGGCGCCCGACGGCTACACGATCTTCATCCACCACAACGGCATGGCCAGTTCGACCGCGTTGTATCGCAAGCTGGCCTTCAACCCGCTGACGGACTTCGAATACATCGGCCAGGTGGCCGACGTGCCGATGACTTTGCTGGCGCGCAAGGACTTTCCGGCCGCCTCGCTCAAGGAGCTGGTCGCCTACGTGCAGGCGAACAAGGACAAGATCAACCTCGCCAACGCCGGGCTGGGCGCGGTGTCGCACCTGTGCGGCATGCTGTTCCAGCAGGCGATCGGCGTGAACCTGACGACGGTGCCGTTTCAAGGCACGGCGCCGGCGATGAATGCGTTGCTCGGCGGGCAGGTCGATTTGCTGTGCGACCAGACCACGCAGACCATTCCGCAGATCAAGGCCGGCACGGTCAAGTTCTACGGCGTGACCACGCGCAACCGCATAAAGGCGCTGCCGGACGCGCCGACGCTGGACGAACAGGGCTTGAAGGGCTTCGAAATGGTCGTCTGGCACGGCATCTACGCGCCGAAGGGCACGCCGGCCGACGCGCTGGCGAAGCTGAACGCGGCGCTGCGCGCGGCGCTGAAGGACCCGGACGTGCAGAAGCGCTTCGCCGATCTCGGCGCCGAAATCGTGCCGGAGGCGAAGCAGACGCCCGACGGACTGCAGAGCTGGCTGAAGAGCGAGATCGACCGCCTGGGGCCGCTGATCCGCAAAGCCGGCGCCTTCGCCGACTGAGCGCGCCGCGATGACCGCCCGCGAGGACTCCGCCCCCGGCGCGCAGCTCGCCCGCTTTGCGGCCGCGCTGCGGCTGCAGGACATTCCGGCGCCGGTGCTCGAGCGTGCCGAGGATCTGCTGATCGACTGGTTCGGCTCCGCGCTCGCAGGCAAGGAGGCGCGGCCGGTGGAGTCGATCGCGCGTTTCGCCGCCGCGATGGGCCCGGCAAGCGGTCCGAGCGAAATCCTGATCCATCGCCGCACCAGCAGCCCGCTGGCGGCCGCGCTGGCCAACGCGGCAGCCTCGCACTACGCCGAACAGGACGACGTGCACAACGGCGCGGTGTTGCATCCGGCGGCGGTCGTCTTTCCGCCCGCGCTGGCGACCGCGCAGGCGCTCGGTGCGAGCGGTGCCGAGCTGCTGGTGGCGGCGGTGGCCGGCTACGAGGTCGGCATCCGCGTCGGCGAATTCCTCGGCCGCTCGCACTACAAGGTGTTTCACACGACCGGCACCGCCGGGGCGCTGGCGGCGGCCGCGGCCGTCGGCCGGCTGCTGCGGCTGACGCCGGTGCAAATGGCGCATGCGTTCGGCTCGGCCGGCACGCAGGCGGCCGGGCTGTGGGAGTTTCTGCGCGAGGCGGCGGACTCCAAGCAGTTGCACACCGCGCACGCCGCGGCGGCTGGACTGACTGCGGCGTATCTGGCCGCCGACGGCTTCACCGGCGCGCAGCGCATCCTCGAGGGCCGGCAGGGCATGGCCGCGGGAATGTCGAGCGATGCCGATCCGGCGCGGCTGACCGACCGGCTCGGCACGCGCTGGGCGCTGGCGGAGACGTCGTTCAAGTACCACGCGTCGTGCCGGCACACGCACCCGGCCGCCGACGCGCTGGCGCTGGCGATGCGCACGCACGGGCTGCGCGCCGACGACATCGCCGCGGTCACCGCGCTGGTGCACCAGGGCGCGCTGGACGTGCTGGGGCCGGTGGTCGAGCCGCAGACCGTGCATCAGGCCAAATTCTCGATGGGCACCGTGCTCGGCCTGATCGCCGTCTACGGCCGCGCCGGCTTGGCCGAGTTCGACGCCCATTGGCGCGACCCGGCG
>DATLZG010000120.1:0-3603 GCA_035574095.1 Burkholderiaceae bacterium
GCTGGATGCGTTTCAGCGCGCCGCGATCGAACGGAATCGCGCGTGTCAGGCCGGCCACCGCCAAGCGATGCCGGATGTACTGCTCGGTCTCGCGGTCCGACAGCGCGCCGAGGTGATAACGCGCGATCACGCGTTGCGCGAGCTGCTGCAACTCGGGCCGCGCCAGCATCGTGCGCAGCTCGGGCTGGCCGATCAGCACGATCTGCAGCAGCTTGCGCTCGGCGGTTTCCAGGTTGGTCAGCAAGCGCAGTTGTTCGAGCACGTCGGCCGACAGGTTCTGCGCCTCGTCGATGATCAGCACGTTGTTCTGACCGACGGCGTGCGTGCGCAGCAGGTACTCGGTCAGCGCGTCGACGTAGTCCTTCACGCTCACCGCACTGCGCTCGTCGCGCCGGTACGGGATGCGGAACTCGTCGCAGATCGACTTCAGCAGTTCTTCGACGGTGAGCTTCGGATTGAAGATGTAGGCGATGTTGCAGCGTTTCGGGATCTGCTCCAGCAGCGCGCGGCAGACGGTCGTCTTGCCCGCGCCGATCTCGCCGGTCAACACGACGAAGCCGCCGGCGCCGCCGCGCACGCCGTACAGCAGGTGCGCGAGCGCCTCGCGGTGCCGCTCGCTCATGAACAGATAGTGCGGATCCGGAGCGATCGAAAACGGCGCCTGCTGCAGGCCGAAGTAGCGCAGGTACATGCGGCAAAGGATACTTCGCTGCGTCACGTCGCCGCCGCGCCTTTGGCCGGCGCGCAGCGGCGGCCCCGGCGGGCGGATCGCAGCGCTTCCGGGCGCTGGCCCTCGCGTGAATTCTCATGCGGAAGGCCGATTGGCGCTGGCCGCTTTCCGCGTTTCAATAGGCATACTTCGGCTGCACTCCGGGAGCCTCGCCATGACCGCCGCACGCCTGTTCGCCCGGCCGGCGCTCGCGCTGGCCGCCTTGGCTATCGGTGGCGCTTCGGCCGCCGCCGACCTGGACCGCGCTGCAGGGGGCGGATTCGCCTCGCTGGCCGCGGCGTCGGCCCTCTATGAGTTGGCCGATCGTGCCCCCGTGACCAGCCTGCGCTGGGACCCGCTGACCTCGACGCGTTTGGAGCTGGCCGCCGGGCTGCTACCGCGTCACGAAGTCCGCCTGTCCGCGGGGCTGGCGCCGCCCGGACCGCCGGGGTCGGGCGGGTCGGCCGACACTTTGCTCGCGACCTATCGGTACACGTTCTTCACGCAACGCGACTGGGCGTGGAAGGTCGGAGTGACCGCCCCGCTCGGGGAAAGCTCGGATCCGGCGCGCCGCTGGCTCGGCGCCCGCCCGCTGCTGCATTTCGCGGGCGAGGCTCGGCTCACCCCGAGCTGGAGCGTCGATTTCGGCGCCGACGGCCTGCTCACCGTACGCCGGCGGGCGCTCGATGTCGGGCTGCGCGTCAACTACGCGCTCAGCCGCTCGTTCACGCTGTACGGCGGCTACCGCTATTCCGATCAGGCGCTGGAGGGCGAGGACAATGGTCACGGCATGACCAATGCCGCCAATTTCGGCCTGCGCTACCGGTTCTAGCCCGGATAGTTCACGAGGTCGCCCCCGAATGGGTGCTTTCGTCGGCTTCGCCAGACGTTGACAGCACGCGTAACGCGCAGCCACTTTGGATCGCCGCGGCTACGCGGGTTTGCACGGCGCCGGGTCGGCCATCCTGCGCTCAAGTGCTCGCAAAGGCCGACCGGCCTTCGACCGCGCCCCTCTCGCGCGACCCGGCTCGCCCCGGCATCCGCGCAATTCCCGCGTCCCTCGTGACACATCCGGGCTAGGTCATAGCCGCCGCGCTTGCGGCGACGTCACAAGCTCGGCTAAAGTGCTGTCCGGAGTCGACCCAATGAACCGTTTCGCGCGCTTTTACTTTTACGGCTTTTTCCGGCCTCGGGCGGAGAGAGTCGAGCGGCGCGCGTAGTCAGACCGAACCGAATCTCAACCGCCAGGCCCAACCCCTGGCGGTTTTTTTTTGGGCCGGGGCGGGGCCCAAGAAGGAAGGAAACGCGATGGATGGAGCACAGCGCATGCGATACATGACCGACGATCTGCGGATCAAGGAGATCAAGGAACTCGCCCCCCCGGCGCATCTGATCCGCGAGTTTCCGTGCGACGAGGCCGCATCGCGCACCGTATACGAGGCGCGCCATGCCATCCATCGCATCTTGCACGCGATGGACGACCGGCTGATCGTCGTCATCGGCCCCTGTTCGATCCACGACCCCAAAGCGGCGCTCGAGTACGCGCAGCGGCTCAAAGAGCAGCGCGACCGGCTGGCCGCCGACCTGGAGATCGTGATGCGCGTGTACTTCGAGAAGCCGCGTACGACGGTCGGCTGGAAAGGCTTGATCAACGACCCGGACCTGGACGGCAGCTTCCGCATCAACCACGGCCTGCGCATCGCGCGCCAGTTGCTGATGGAGATCAACGAGCTGGGGCTGCCGGCGGGCTGCGAGTATCTGGACATGATCACGCCGCAGTACATCGCGGATCTCGTTTCCTGGGGCGCGATCGGCGCGCGCACGACCGAGAGCCAGGTGCACCGCGAACTCGCCAGCGGGCTGTCCTGCCCGGTCGGATTCAAGAACGGCACCGACGGCAACGTGCGCATCGCCGCCGAGGCGATCCGCGCCGCGCAGCAGCCGCATCACTTCCTGTCGGTCACCAAGGGCGGCCACTCGGCCATCGTCTCCACCAAAGGCAACGAGGACTGCCACATCATCCTGCGCGGCGGCCGCGCGCCGAATTTCGACGCCGCCAGCATCGAAGCGGCGTGCCAGGAGCTGGCGCGCAACGGGCTGGCGCAGCGGCTGATGGTCGATGCCAGCCACGCCAACAGCCAGAAAAGACACGAGAACCAGATCCCGGTGTGCGAGAACATCGCGCAGCAGATCGAAGCCGGCGAAGCGCGCATCGTCGGCGTGATGATCGAAAGCCATCTGGTGGCGGGCCGGCAGGATCTGGTGCCGGGCAAACCGCTCGTGTACGGCCAGTCGATCACCGACGCCTGCCTGGGCTGGGAAGACAGCGTGCGGGTGCTCGAGCGGCTGGCCGCCGCCGTGCGCAACCGCCGCCTGCGCGCCGCGAATTACGCCGGAAAGTGACGCGTCGGTCCGTGAGCAAGCGGCGCAACCGCGCGGCGAATCGGCGAGGATCCGCGCGACGCGCGACGCGGGACTTGGCGAGCGCCCGTCTCGGAGCCGCCCGAGCCATCGCGCGACCTCCAGAGCTGCGTCGACGACATCGCGTTGCGACCGCGTCGCGCGCCCCAACGAGCACGGACAAGGGAACGGCGGGTGCGGGGCCTGCCGGTAGACATGTCGTTCTCGAGCTTGATCGCGCTGGCGGATTGGCTCGGTGGCGGTTGACATTGCGACCGCGTCAAGCGGTCTGGGTCGCCGGTTCCAAGCCGGCGCCGGCTTCGCCGCCGCGCTCCGCACCGGACACGCGCCGCGCCCAGAATGGTGCGTCGGGCCAACGCCGCTCGAGCGCATAGAACTGCGCGCGCAACGCGCGGTACGCGTTGAAGTCGCGCGCGATCGCCGCGTCGTAGCGCGCGCTGGCGGCTTCGTCGCCGGACTGCGCGGCGACGAGC
>DATLZG010000121.1:0-2577 GCA_035574095.1 Burkholderiaceae bacterium
ACCATCTGCGCCAGCACGACGTTGCGCCGTTCGCGCGCCCGCTCCGGCGCCAGCACCGGGTTGTACGCGCGCGTGCCTTTCAGCATGCCGACCAGGGTGGCGCCTTCCGCCACGGTCAGTTCAGCCGCCGGCTTGTCAAAGTAGGTGCGCGCGGCCATCTCCAGCCCGAACGCGTTGTAGTGAAACGGCACCGTGTTCAGGTAGGTCTCCAGGATCTCGCGCTTCGAATACGCGCGCTCGATGCGCAAGGCGGTGAGCATCTCCCGGACCTTGCGCGTCACGGTCGGCGCGCGCCCGATCTCGGCGGCGAAGAAATTGCGCGCCAGTTGCTGCGTGATCGTCGAGCCGCCCTGGCGGTCGCCCGCCAGCGTGTGCAGGACCGACGCCGCCGCGCGCCGCCAGTCGATGCCGCGGTGCTGCCAGAAGCGGTGATCCTCGGTGGCGATCAGCGCGTCGATCACGTGCTGCGGCACCCGCTCCAACGCGATCCAGTCGCGCGTGCGGCGGCGGAACGTGGTAAGCACCGATCCGTCGGCCGCCAGCAGCACGCTCGGCCGCTCGTTGCGCGCCGCGAGCAGGCCATCGACCGCCGGCAGCGTGGGAATCAGCGCGGCGACGTAGCCGGCAAGCAGCAACGCCGCCGCGCCGGCGCCGATGGCGAGCCGAACCAGCGCCAGCCGGGCGCGCCGCGCCGCGCTCAGATTCGGCGCCAACGGCGCCAGCAGCCAACGCAGGCCGCGCCTAATCATCGGCGGCCAGGCGCGCGAACACGCGCTTCATCGCGTTGACCTTCGCCAGATACGCGGCGACGTCGTGATCGCCGCAGCGCTGCCCTTCGACCAGGCGCAGCCCGCGCCGCGCGTAGCTGTCGCCCGCGCCCGCGCCGCACAGATGGATCAGCGCCGCCAGATCCTGCTTCTGCGCCAGCGTCGCGTTGACGATTCGGTGCCGGGCCAGCGTCTCGGCGACCGCGCGGTCCAGCAGCGCCGCCGTCATCTCCACCGCATGGCTCGGCACGACGCGAAAGTACAGCGCGTTGAACCAGCACGAGTCGAAGTCGTGCCAGGGCCCGTCTTCGACGACCCGGTGATCGTGGATGCAAAGCTGTTTCGCCTGTTCGAACGTGCCATCGGTGATCTGGTACATGCCGCCCGCGCTGGACGCCGGCCGGTATACCTCGAACGGTGCGGCCGTCGCGCGCCAGCGCCAGTACGTGCGCGCGACCGGGTTGCCCGCGCCTTCGGTCTGCGCCAGCGCGGCCAGCAACGGCGGCGTCATCACGGCCGTCGAGTGGGCGCGAAACAGCGGCGCGTACCGGTTCCACGTCTCGGCCGGCGTTTTCGACAGCACGCCGGCCACCGGGAAGAAAAGCTCGGTCGGCTTACGCACCACCTGCACGATCGCGTTGACGGTGAACCAGATTGTGACGGCCAGCGCGGCGGCGACGACGGCATGGACCTCGAACGGCAGTTCGCGCAGCCAGCGCTCGATGCGCCGGCGCGTGGCGGCGCGCGGCAGCCACGCCGCGCGTTTCGGGCGGCGGCGCGCGGTGCGGGACCTGGGGCGGGCAGTGGTGCGAACGGCGTGTGCAGCCATGGCCGGTGGACTCTAAACGCGCGCCGAAGTTGCGGCGCGCGTCCGGCGCTGGACCGGACGCATTAACGCGGCAGGGGACTCAGCCCGGTAGAAACAGCGCCGGATCGACCGCGACCGCGTTCAGATAGACGGAGAAATGCAGGTGCGCGCCGGTCACCCGCCCGGTGGCGCCGACCTTGCCGATCGTCGCCGCCGCCGCCACCTGCGCGCCGACCGCGGCGTCGATCTCGCTCAGATGCGCGTACAGCGTCAGCAGGCCCTGGCCGTGGTCGAGCACCACGCTGCGGCCGGCGAAGAAATAGTCGCCGGCGTCGATCACGCGGCCGGCGAGCGCCGCCGCCACCGGCGTGCCCGCCGGCGCGGCGATGTCCATGCCGTTGTGCGGGCTGCGCGGCTGGCCGTTGATCAAGCGCCGCAGGCCGAAGCTGGAGGAGCGCGGGCCCGCGACCGGCGGCACCATCGACAACGTGGCCGGCGGCGTCTCCGAGAACGTGCGCAGCACGCGCGCCAGGTGTTCGCGCTCGCGCTCGTGGCGCGCCAGATCCTCTTTGCTCAGATCGACGTAGCCCGGCGCGACCTTCAGGTGCTGCTCCGCGTAGGCCTTGGGTTCGACCGCGATCTCGATGCGCTCGAAGCCGTCGCCGCGGTCGGCCTCCACGACCAGCTTCGAGCCGGGCTTGGCGTCCAGCCCCACGCCCACCAGCGCGATCCACTGCGCGCCCTCGCGCATCACCAGCACGCGCTCCGTCCCCAGGCGCACGCGCGGCACGCGTTGTCCTTCGCCCAACGGAATGCGCGCCACGCCGCCCGGCCAGGCGGAAACGCGCGGCGTCGCGTGCGCCGCGCGAGTCGCCAGCCATGGCGCGACGAGCGCGAGCAAGAGCATGCGGCGGTTCATCGAGCGAAGTTTAGAAGGGCGGCGTTCTCGACCACCGACGGCGTCCTCTCCCCGAGCGGCAATCTGCCGCCGGCCGCGGCTCG
>DATLZG010000122.1:0-2875 GCA_035574095.1 Burkholderiaceae bacterium
TGCGATCGTGCCGCCCATCAACTCCAACAGGCGCTTGGCGATCACTAGGCCGATGCCGGTGCCCTCGATGCCGCTGCGCTCGGCTCCCAGGCGGTTGAACGGTTCGAACAGCGAAGCCAGTTGCTCGTCGTTCATGCCGACCCCGGTGTCGCGCACGCGTACCTGGACCTGTGCGTCGTCGGCCTGGACGTCGATCTCCACGTTGCCGCCCGGCCGGTTGTATTTGGCGGCGTTGGACAGCACGTTGACGAACACTTGCTTCAAGCGCGTCGCGTCACCGTGCACCGCGATGCCGACCGCCTGCGCGCTGCGGTCGTACAGCGCCAGGCCGTAGCGGTCGCGCAACGCCTGGGTCATCTGCGCGCACTCCGCTAGCAGCGGCGCCAGCTCGACCGTATCGATCGAAACCGCAATCGCGCCGGTTTCGATACGCGCCAGTTCCAGCACTTCGTTGATTAACTCGAGCAGATGCCAGCCGGCGGCCTCTATCTGCGCCAGTGCCGGCGGCACCGCGTCCCCGGCCCGCATGCGCAGGATTTGCGCGAAACCGAGGATCGCGTTCAGCGGTGTGCGCAACTCGTGGCTCATGCGCGACAGGAACTCGGTTTTCGCGCGGCTCGCGCGTTCGGCGGCGTCGCGCGCGGCGGCAAGCTGCGCGGTCCGTTCCGCGACCCGCGCCTCCAGCGAAGCGTTCGCCTGCTGCAGCGCGCGCTCGGTTTCGACCAGCGGGGTGATGTCGGCGGCGGACACGACCACGGCATACGGCTTTGCCGCCCCCGGCTCAAACAACGGAATCGCATCGATCTTGGTCCAGGCGCGCGTGCCGTCCGCGCGATCGATGCCGAGCACGAAGCCGCGTACGGGGACGCCGCTGCGCAGCGCGGTCAGCGATGGCAGCCGCTCCCACGGCAGCGCGTCGCCGTTGGCATCCAAATAGCGCAGCGCTTCCAGACGCCACGGCTCGCCGAGCGCCCGCTCCTTCGGCAGCCCCATCAGAGCGGCGGCTGCGTCGTTGCATTCGATCAGGCGCTCGTTCGCATCGACGATCGCCACCCCTTCGCCCAGTGCCGCGATCAACGTCCGTTGTCGTTGTTCCGCGGCCCGCAGTTCGGCGACGCGCCGCTCCAGCGCCGCCGCCATACGGTTGAACGAGCGGATCAGAACCGCCAGTTCGTCGTTCCCGCGCTCGGGCAGCGGCTCGGAGGCCGCGCCGGCGGCGATATCGTCGGCACGCTGGGCCAGCGCCCGCAGGCGCCGCATCACGAACTCGGCCGCACCGAGTTGCAGCAGCAGCGCAAGCCCAAAGCCGCCGATCGCGCTCACTGCGATATCGCGCGCCACCGCATCGCGAAGCGCCAGCACGGGCCGCGCATCGACTCCGAAACGCGCCACCGCCAGCAACTGCGGGCCGATAACCACTTCGTGCGTGAAGTGATAGAGACCGCGCGCCTCGCGCAGCGTTGCCGGAGTCGCCTGCATGGCGTCCACCGCCGCGGCGCCTGCGCCGAGCTGCAGATCGCCGGCGGACGCGATCGGCCGCTGCCCGCGCGCTTCGCGCAGCTCCACATAGGCGAGCGCACGCTGCTGCACCAATGCGTCCAGCAGCTCCTGCGCGGCGGCGAAATCGCGCTGCGCCAGCGGCGCGGCCACTGCGGCGGCGAGCAGCGTAGCGGTGGCGCGCGCCATCTGCGCAAACTCTTGCTCGAGCGCCTGGCGGGCCGTGCGATACGCCAGCACGACCGTCAGCGCGATCACGATCGCGAACACGACGAGCGAGGACAGCACGAGGCTGCGGCGCAGCGTGAGCATCGGGTTCGTTCCCTGGCGCCGCCTAGAAGACGAGCGTGCGCGCGCCTTCGCCCGCAGCGCCTACGACCGTGGCCGCGCCAGCCACACCCGCCACCTCGGGCAACAGGCCTTCGCCGCGCCGATGCTCGGCGAGCGCCATCGCGCAGGCGTACATCTTGACTCCCGCCGCATGCGCTTCGCGGATGAAGTCGAGCACGGTCTTGGTCGCCGCGCGGTCGGTGTATGCGCCGGCGGCGGTTCCCTCGAAAAGCCAGCGCACCGCGTTACCGGTGAAGTGCATTTCGACCTCGAGTTCGAGCGCGCGCGCCGCCAGCGCGTAGACGAACGGCGCGGCGACCAGTGACGCGCCGTCGGCCCGTTCCGGCCCGCACGACCACAACACGATCACGATGCGGCGGCCGGAATCGTTCATCGGGCAGCGTGCCGTCAGTAAAAGCGGCCGAACTCGTCCGGGGGCCGATCTTCCACCGGCGGCGAGAAGCGGTCCAGCCGCGGCGCCAGCCAGGCCCGGTACGCGGCGGCGTCTAGTAGGGCGCCGCGCTCATCCTCCCAAGCGGTTGGCCGCACGACGAAAAGCCAGCCGGCACCGTAGGCGTCGCGCGCGACCAACGAGGCGTCGTCCTGCACCGCGGCGTTGGCGGCCAGGATCACGCAGGACAGCGGCGCGTGGATCGCGATCGCCGTCTTGGCAGTCTCCATCACGCCAAGCGAGCGGTCGCGCTCGACCCGCGTGCCGACCGGCCGCGGCGAGAAATACATGAACTGCCCGTGCTGCGCGATCAGGTGCGTCGCGCCGACGATGGCGCTGCCGTCCGGCTGCAGCCGCAGCCACATGTCCTGTTCGGGCGCGTACAGCAGCCCGTCGGGCAGCGCCTGCAGGTCGATCGTCATCGCACGGTTCACGCGGTCATGGCGGAAGAGTATGGGAGTCGAACCCACCAGAGCTTGCTGGCAAGCTCTACCGGATTTGAAGTCCGGCCGGACCACCGGGTCGCGACACTCTTCCTGGCAGGCGTCATTGTTGAGTACTTGCCGGCTCCCGCCAAGGATTGGGGCGCCGGATCAG
>DATLZG010000123.1:0-2505 GCA_035574095.1 Burkholderiaceae bacterium
CTGGAAGAGACCGCGGCGCTGGTGCTCGCCGCGCGCTGATGGCCGGCGCGACTTGCCGCCCGGCGTGCGGCCGGCGCTGCGGGCGTTTCGACGCGCCTGCTGCCGCTACCAGTTCACCGGCTTCAGGTCCGGGCCGAGGACGTGGCCGTGCTGCGCCGGACCCTCGTGATGGACGTCGTGCGTGAAGTGGCCGCCGTACCAGATGACGACATCGTGGTCGTCGATCGCTTCGCCGTTCACCCACGCGTCCAGCCCCGCTTCGTACGGCGGGCCGATCGCGACCACGCCGTCGTCGATCTCGCTGCCGCGATAGCGCAGGATCCAGACGTCGCCGCGGCCGAACGGCCAGTCGGGCGCGGCCGTGGCCACGCCGTCTTCCGCGTTCGGCACGATCTCGTAGGCCTCGCCGCTGCGCGTGTTCTGCACGCGCCATTTCCTCTTGCGCGCGAAGTCGCGCGGGCGGCGGATCTCGAAGCGCTTGTCGTGCCACTTGCCGGTGCCGACGAGCGGCGGGTCGTTGAACTCGCGTACGCGGTTGTTGCCGGCGGTGCGGACGTCGAAGTCGAAGCGCCAGTACACGTGGTGGTGATGCACGTTGCACACGCACGGGTGCTCGACCGCGGCGAACGCGAATCGCGGGCGGATGGTGCCGTTGGCGTGCAGCCGCCATTGGCTGATGTAGCGATACCAGCCGGCCTCCATCTCGCTGACCAACACGACTTCGTCGAACAGCACGTAGATGCCGACGCCGAGGAAGTTGCCGCTGTCCGATCCGGTGTCGATGATCGTCAGCGCCGGTTGCGGGCAGAAGCAAAAGCCCGGCGCGACGTCCACGCCGTTGGCCCGGATCATGCCCTCCTGGTACTGCCAGTCGCGATATGGCCCGCAGGCGTTGCCGTCGTACTTCACGTTCAGAATCGGCACGTGTGCGCGATACAGCACGCGCTTGCCCCTGTAGTCGACGTAACGCAGCTCGATGCCCGAGCCGTTGGTGCCGCTGGAAGCCGCCGGTCGCACGGCGAGAAAGCGCCACAGCGTCTGCCCGCCCTGCGTCACCGTCACCCACACCTGCCCGGCCGTGCCCTTGCGCGCGGTCGCCTGGTTGGCGTCGCGCGGCACGCCGCACAGCCCGAGGTTGCGCGGGCGCGTGTGCGGCGGCAACCGCTGTTCGAGGCGGATCACGCGCCGGCGCGCGAGATCGACGGCCACGATCTCGTGCCGCGCATCGCCGCCGCGCGGCAGCAGCCCGACCGCGATGCGGCGCTCGATGCGGCCGTCGGGCAGCTCGTTCAACGCCAACGCCGGAATCGGCTGATACGGCTCCAGTTGCCGCGCTTCGAGCGCGCGTCCGAGTTCGGGATCGCGGCGCACGATCTTGACCGCCGCCGCGTATTCGGCGTCCGACGGCTGCGGCGGCAACGCGGACTCGGTCACCTCGACGCGGCGCGTATCGCCCAGGCTGCCGTCGACGAGCAGCGCGCGGCCGGCGGCGTCGTCGTACAGCGTGGCGCGAAAGCGGGCCGGCGGCCGCGGCCGGGCAGGCTTGTCGCCGTCGTCGTCGAGCGTCTCCACGTACAGCAGGCGCGCCTTGCCGCGGCCGATGCGTTTGCGCACGTCCGCGTGCGCCAGCACCCGTTCGCCGATCGCCGCCAACTGCTCGCGCGTCGGACCGAACGGCTTGACCGTCACCTTCAGCCCGCGGTCGGACTTGCCGGCCGCCGAACGCGTCGCCATCGCTGCCTCCCCCGCGCCAGTCGCGGCACGCGCAGCCTACGCCGGATCCGCGCCGCGGGCTATCGCCCCGCCACGAGCACGCGAGCCGCCGCTTCGCCTGCGGCTCGCGCTCTCAGCGCGGCGGCGCTGCGGGCGGCGCGTGCTCGAGCCACCGGTTCCACAGCCGCCAGGCGAGCGCCAGCAGCGTCGGGCCGATGAAGATGCCGACGAAGCCGAACGCGATCAGGCCGCCGATCACGCCGACGAACACCAGCGCGAACGACAGACTGGCGCCGCGCGAGATCAGCAGCGGGCGCAGCACGTTGTCGATGCTCGACACCAGCAGCGCACCCCAGATCGCCATGAACACGGCCCAACCGAGCTGCTCCTGCGCCAGCAGCCAGATCGTCGCCCCCAGCCACACCACCACCGGGCCGCCCGGCACGATGGAAACGAGCGCCGTCAGGCCGCCGAGCAGCAGCGGCCCCGGCACGCCGGCGATCAGAAATCCGATCGCCGCCAACAACCCCTGCGCCAGCGCGGTGCCGACGATGCCGAGCACGACGCCGCGTACCGTGTCCTGCACCAGCGCCAGCAGCTCGCCGGTGAGCGCGCCGGCGATGCGCGTCAGCCCCGCGCGCAGGCTGGCGACAATCGCCTCGCCGTCGCGATAGAAGAAAAAGGCGACGAACATCGCCAGCGCGAGCTGCAGCACGCCCTGGCCGATCACGGTGCCGACTGCGATCAGCGGCTCGCGCCCGAGCTCGATCATGCGTTTGCCGAGTCCCTGCA
>DATLZG010000124.1:0-2065 GCA_035574095.1 Burkholderiaceae bacterium
CGCCTCCAGCACCACCAGCGGCGTGCCGCGCGTCACCGCCGCGCCGCGCGCTACATGCACCGCGATCACGCGGCCCGGCATCGGCGCGGTGAGCTTGGCTTCGGTCGCGTCCTCGCCGGCGTGCGCGATCACGTCCAGCAGCGTCAGCACGCGATGGCGGCCGCGCGTGAAGACGTGCAGATCGTCGCCGTCGCGTACCACGTCGGCGGCCAACGCCCGGTCGGCGAGCCGCATCGTCAGCCGCGTGCCGGCGGCGGAGGCGATCGCAAACGGCAGCGCCAGCGTCGCGTAGTGCAGCACGTAGGTGTCGGCGCCGGCGCGCGAGTATTCGACCTCCACCTCGTGCGTACCGCGCTCGGTGCGAAACGCGAGCGCCCGCCGGTACACCGTGTTCAACCGCCAGCCGTGCGCCTGCGCCCACGGGTCGGTGGAGCCGGCCGCGGCCGCCGCGTCATCGGCGAGGATGCGCGCGCAGGCGGCCGCCAGCACCTCGGCCGGCAGCCGCTCCTCGGCCGCGAACAGTTGCTCGCGCTCGCGCTCGATCAGCCCGGTGTCGAGCAGGCCGCGCGCGAAGCTGGGGTTGTTCATCAGCCGGGTCAGGAAGTCGACGTTGTTGGCCAGCCCGACGATGTGCGTGTCGGCCAGCGCCTGCCGCATGCGCGCCAGCGCCTGATCGCGGTTCTCGCCCCACACGATCAGCTTGGCGATCATCGGGTCGTAGTGCGGCGTGATCGCGTCGCCCTGGCGCACGCCGCTGTCGATGCGCACCGGCGCCGGCGGTCCCTCGTCCTGATTCGCGTTGCGCTTGAACTCGACCGCGGCCGGGGTGGCGAAATACTTCAGCACGCCGGTGGCAGGCAGGAAACCGCGGTCCGGGTTCTCCGCGTAGATGCGCGCCTCGATCGCGTGGCCGAAGATCGTCAGTTCCTGCTGCGTCAGCGGCAGCGGCTCGCTGCAGGCGACGCGCAACTGCCACTCCACCAGATCGAGCCCGGTGATCATCTCGGTCACCGGATGCTCGACCTGCAGCCGCGTGTTCATCTCCATGAAGTAGAACGTGCCGGCGGCGTCGGCGATGAACTCCACCGTGCCGGCCCCCAGATAGCCGACCGCGCGCGCCGCCGCCACGGCCGCTTCGCCCATCTGCTTGCGCCGTTCGGGGCTGATGCCCGGCGCGGGCGCCTCTTCGATCACTTTCTGATGGCGCCGCTGCACCGAGCAGTCGCGCTCGAACAGCGACACGCAGTTGCCGTGCGCGTCGGCGAACACCTGGATCTCGATGTGGCGCGGCTTCAGCAGGTACTTTTCGATCAGCACGCGGTCGTCGCCGAAGGCGGCCGCCGCTTCGCGCTGGCAGGCGGCCAGCGCCTCGGCGAAGTCCTCCGGCCGCGCGACCACGCGCATGCCCTTGCCGCCGCCGCCCGCGCTCGCCTTGATCAGCACCGGGTAGCCGATCGCGTCGGCCTGCTGGCGCAAGAACTCCGCCTCCTGCCGCGCGCCGTGATAGCCGGGCACCAATGGCACGCCGGCTTTCTCCATCAGCGCCTTCGCTTCGCTCTTGCTGCCCATCGCGCGGATCGCCGCCGGCGGCGGGCCGATGAACACGATGCCCGCCTGCGCGCAGGCGAGCGCGAAGTCCTCGTTCTCCGACAGAAAGCCGTAGCCGGGATGGATCGCCTGCGCGCCGGTGGCGCGGGCGGCGGCGATGATCAGATCGCCGCGCAGATAACTGTCGCGCGCCGGCGCGGGGCCGAGGCGCACCGCCTCGTCGCACGCCGCGACGTGGCGGCTGTTGGCGTCGGCGTCCGAATACACGCCGACCGTGCGCACGCCGAGCCGGCGCGCGGTGGTGGCCACACGGCAGGCGATTTCGCCTCGATTGGCGATCAGGATCTTGTGGAACATGGCGTCTCCGCGGCGTGCTCGAGTGTTCAGCGGCTCGTCATTCGAGTTCTGTTGCGCATCGTACGGTCGTTCTCAGCGCGGCCTCGCACCCGGCGGGGCAGTGGCCGCGCCCGGATTGTCCGCGACTCCTCGCGCGTCGCACCCAGCGGACCCGGCAGCG
>DATLZG010000125.1:0-5930 GCA_035574095.1 Burkholderiaceae bacterium
CTTCTGCGAACACAAGAACCTGTACGGGCTGGAAGGCGAGGTCCCGGAGGCGCTGTACGCGATCCCGTTCGGCGAGGCCAACGTCGTGCGCGACGGCCGCGACGCGTCGATCGTCTCCTACGGATTGATGGTGCATCGCTCGCTGGAGGCGGCCGCCGCGCTGGCCAAGGAGGGAATCGATTGCGAGGTCATCGACCTGCGCACGCTGTCGCCGCTGGACCTGGAGACGGTGCTCGCCAGCGTGCGCAAGACCGGCCGCCTGGTGTGCGTGGACGAAGCCAATCCGCGCTGCAGTATCGCCGCCGATATCGCGGCGCAGGCGGCGCAGCACGCGTTCGACGCGTTGCGGGGCCCGATCGAGATGGTCACGCCGCCGCACGTGCCGGTGCCTTTCTCGCCGGTGCTGGAGGACGCCTATCTGCCGAACGCGGAGAAGATCGCCGCGGCGGTCAAGCGCACCTTCGGGAAGGGCAGGCACTGATGGCGGGCGCGATCACGCCGCTGGTGATGCCCAAGTGGGGCCTGGAGATGCGTCAGGGCAGGATCACGGCCTGGCTGGTCGGCGAGGGCAGCGAAGTCCGCGTGGGCCAGCCGCTGGTCGAGATCGAGACCGACAAGATCTCCAACACCTACGAGGCGGGTGACGCCGGCGTATTGCGTCGAATCTTGGCGCGGGAGGACGACACGCTGCCGGTCAAGGCGCTGCTCGGCGTGCTGGCGCCGCCCGAGGTGAGCGATGCGGAGATCGACGCCTTCATCGCCTCCTACGTCGTACCGGCAGCGGAGGAAGAGGAGCGGCGGGGCGGGCCGGCGTTCGAGTTCGCCACCGTCGACGGCATCCGCGTGCGTTACGCACGGCGCGGTGACGCGGCGGCGGGCGCGACACCGGTGCTGTTCCTGCACGGCTACGGCGGGGATCTGAACAACTGGCTGTTCAACCTCGACGCGGCGGCGGCGCGGGCGCAGGTGATCGCGCTCGACTTGCCGGGGCACGGCGAATCGGATGTGCGGCTGCCCGGTGCATCGATCGACGCGCTGGCGACTTTCGTGCTGCGCTTCCTCGACGCGCTCGGCGTCGAGCGTGTGCACGCCGTCGGACATTCGATGGGCGGCGCGATCGCCGCGCAGATGGCGCTGACCGCGCCGGCGCGCATCGCGTCGCTGGCGCTGGTCAACAGCGCGGGGCTGGGCGAGGAAATCGACGCCGGCTACATCGAGGGCTTCGCGCGCGCGCCCTCGCGCCGCGAACTCAAACCGTTGCTGGAGCGGCTGTTCGCCGATCCGGCGCTGGTGACGCGCCAACTGGTCGACGACCTGCTGAAGTACAAGCGGCTCGACGGCGTCGAGGCGCTGCTGACCGAGCTCGGGACGGCCCTGTTCGGCGGCGGCCGGCAAACGGAACGACCGGCACTGCGCCTTGCGGGCACGGCGCCGCCGATGCTCGTGATCTGGGGGCGCGACGATCGCATCATTCCCGCCGCGCACGCGGCCCAAGCGCCGGCCGGCGCCAAGGTGCACGTGCTTGCCGGCGCCGGTCACATGACGATGATGGAGAAGGCAAACGAGGTCAATGCCCTGCTGCGCGGACACTGGGAGTGACAGCGGGGTGGTGGCACCGGCGCCGGCCGGGGCCTTCTACCCTACCGCCGAAGCGGGTCCCGGCTCCGGCTCGATTCCCGGGGCCGGGGTCTCACGGCCACAGCGTCGCGCGCTGCCGGTGTTCAGCGCGGTGACGGTGCACGCGCAGCCGCTTCCGAACGGGGTCGAGCGCGAAGCGCATTGGATGGCGCAGGCCGCCGCCACCGGGCGCGCGCTGGCGCACTTGTGGGAGGGGACGCCGGGCTGGGCGGTGCCGCGCAGCTACACGCGCGCGCCCGCATGGCCGGTGCACGGTCAGGCGCTGCGCATACGCGCCTCCGGCGGCGGCCTCGTGCCGATGGGACCAGGGCTGCTGAACGTCAGCCTCGTCTGGTGCTGCGATCACGGGGTCGGGACCAGCGATGCGATCTACCTCGCTCTGTGCGACGCGCTGTGCGCCGCGCTCGCCCAGCTCGACATCGTCGCCGCCGCGCGGGCGGTCGAAGGGTCCTTGTGCGACGGCCGCTACAACCTCGCCGCCGGCGGCCGCAAGATCGCGGGCATCGCACAGGCGTGGCGCCGCATTGCCGGCGCCCAGGTCGTGCTCGCGCACGCGGTACTGCTCGTCGACGCCGATGTCGAAGCGCTGACGGCCCAGGCCAACGCGGTCGAGCGGGCGCTGGGTCGGCCGCAGCGTTATCGCGCGACCGCGGCCACCACGATCGCGCGCCTCTGGTGTGCGCGCCATGGCCGCGCGGACGCACCGGAGGGCTTTGCGCGCACCGTGCGCGCGGCCGTCGCCCAGAGATTCGCCGGCGCGACAACCTAAGCTGACCGCGCCTTTCGACGACGACGGGTGCGGCGCGCGGCGCGGCGGGCGCGTCCGGAACGCGGCGCGCGCCGCGGCAGACCAAGCACTTGCTTGGTCCGGGCGGGCATCGACTATAGTCCGTCAACCACAACCGGAGGTCGTATGGCCGAAGCGATGATCTTCGAGGCGCTGCGCACGCCGCGCGGCAAGGGCAAACGCGACGGGTCGTTGTACGAGGTCAAGCCGGTGGCGTTGCTGGCCGGGCTGCTGCGCGAACTGCAACGCCGTTGCGATCTGGACACCGAACGAGTGGACGACGTGGTGATGGGCTGCGTCACCCCCGTCGGCGAGCAGGGCGGCTGCATCGCCAAGACCGCGGCGCTGGCGGCCGGCTGGCACTGGAACGCGGCCGGCGTGCAGTTGAACCGTTTCTGCGCGTCGGGGCTGGAGGCGGTGAACCTCGCCGCGCAGAAAGTGCGCTCCGGCTGGGAAGACCTGGTGGTGGCCGGCGGCGTCGAGAGCATGTCGCGCGTGCCGATGGGCTCCGACGGCGGCGCCTGGGCGCAGGACCCGGAAACGAGCCTGAACACCCAGTTCATCCCGCAGGGCATCAGCGCCGACCTGCTGGCCACACTGGAGGGCTTCACGCGCGAGGACGTCGATTCGTTCGCGTTCGCCTCGCAGCGGCGTGCGGCAGCGGCGCAGGCCGAGGGCCGCTTCGACCGCTCGGTGGTGCCGGTGCGCGACGCGATCGGGTTGCCGATCCTGGAGCGCGACGAATTCATCAAGCCGCACACGACGCTGGAGGGCTTGGCGGCGCTGAAACTGTCGTTCGCCGAGCTGGGGGCGCTCGGCTTCGACGCGGTCGCGTTGCGCAAATACCCGCAACTGGAGCGCATCGAACACGTGCATACCGCCGGCAACTCCTCCGGCATCGTCGACGGCGCCGCGGCGGTACTGATCGGCACCGAGGAGAAGGGCCGGGCGCTGGGGCTGACGCCGCGCGCGCGCGTGGTGGCCACCGCGTTGGCCGGGGCGGACCCGACCATCATGCTGACCGGCCCGATGCCGGCCACGCGCAAAGCGCTCGCCAAGGCGGGGCTGTCGATCGACGACATCGACCTGTTCGAGGTCAACGAAGCCTTCGCCGCCGTGCCGCTGCGGTTCATGAAGGAACTGGGCGTGCCGCACGAGAAGGTCAACGTCAACGGCGGCGCGATCGCGCTCGGTCATCCGCTCGGCGCCACCGGCGCGATGCTGCTCGGCACGCTGCTCGACGAACTGGAGCGCCGCCGCCTACGCTATGGACTGGCCACGCTGTGCGTCGGCGGCGGCATGGGGATCGCCACCATCATCGAACGGCTCTGACCATGGAAACCATCCGCTACGAAAAGGACGCCGAGGGCATCGTCACGCTGACCTTCGACGAGCCGAACTCGCCGGTCAATACGATGTCGCTGGCCTGGCAGCGCGACTGGCAGGACGCCGTCGCGCGGCTGGCGGCGGAGAAAGACGGCATCGCCGGCGTGATCCTCGCCTCGGCGAAATCCACCTTCTTCGCCGGCGCGAATCTGAAGCTCGTGCTGGAGCTGAAAGAGAGCGATGCGCCGCGCTGCTTCGAGGAGGTCGAGCGCGTCAAGCGCGCTTTCCGCACGCTCGAGACGCTGGGCAAGCCGGTGGTGGCCTGCTTAAACGGCGCGGCGCTGGGAGGCGGCTGGGAGGTCGCGCTTGCCGCCCACCATCGGGTGGCGGTGGACGATCCGAAGATCCGCTTCGGGCTGCCGGAGGTCACGCTCGGGCTGATGCCGGGTGCGACCGGTGTGACCAAGATGGTGCGGCTGCTGGGGCTGGCCGGCGCGCAGCCGTATCTGCTGGAAGGCAAGCTGATCGGTCCGCGCGAGGCCGCCAAGCTCGGCCTCGTGCACCGGCTCGTGGCCTCGCCCGCGGAGCTGGCGGCGGCGGCGCGCGAGTGGATCCGTGCCAACCCGGCGCCCAAACAGCCGTGGGACGAGAAGGACTACAAGATCCCGGGCGGCGGCCCGCAGTCGCCGAAAGTCGCGCAGGCGCTGGTCGTGGCGCCCGCGATGCTGGCCGCCAAGACGCGCGGCCTGTATCCGGCGCCGGAGGCCATCCTCGCTTCGATGGTCGAAGGCGCGGCGGTGGACTTCGACACCGCGCTGCGCATCGAAAGCCGCTATCTGGCGCGCCTGATGGTCGGGCAGGTGACCAAGAACATGATCACCGCCTTTTTCTTCAACCTGAACGACATCAAATCCGGCGCTTCGCGCGGGGCGAGCCGCGACGAGGTGCCCACGTGGCGCCCGCAGAGAGTCGGCATCCTCGGCGCCGGCATGATGGGCGCGGGCATCGCGCACGCCAACGCGGTGCGCGGCATCGCCTGCGTGCTGAAGGACACAACGCTCGAGCGCGCGCAGGCGGGCCGGGCCAAAGCCTGCGCGCTGATCGAGGCGGCCGCCGCCAAGGGCAAGCTGGAGGCGGCTGCCGCCGCCCGCATGCAGCAGGCCATCGTCGCCACCGACCGGCTGCAGGAGCTCGCCGGCTGCGATCTGGTGATCGAAGCGGTGTTCGAGAACCGCGCGGTCAAGGAACAGGTGATCCGCGAGACGGAACCGCTGCTCGCCGCCGGCGGCATCTTCGCCTCCAATACCTCGACGCTGCCGATCACCGGCCTGGCGCAGGCGGCGCAGCGGCCGCAGAACTTCATCGGCCTGCATTTTTTCTCGCCGGTGGACAAGATGCAGCTGGTGGAGATCATCCGCGGGCGCGCGACCTCCCAACAGACGCTGGCGCGCGCGTTCGACTACGTGCTGGCGCTGGGCAAGACGCCGATCGTGGTCAACGACGCGCGCGGCTTCTTCACCAGCCGCACCTTCGGCACCTACGTGATGGAAGGCTGCGCGATGCTGCAGGAGGGCATTCCCGCGACGGTGATCGAAAACGCGGCCCTTGCCGCCGGCATGCCGGTGGGGCCGCTGGCGGTGGTGGACGAAACCTCGCTGGCGCTGGCGCTGGCCGTAGCCGAGCAGACGCGCGCCGACCTGGCGGCGACCGGGCAGCGCTACGAGCCGCCGCCGGGCGAGGCGGTGATCGAACGCATGGTCAAGGAGTTCAAGCGCGCGGGCCGCGCCGCGGGCGGCGGTTTTTACGACTACCCCAAAGACGGCCCGAAGCGGCTGTGGCCGGAGTTGAAGCGCATCTTCGAGAAGCCCGGCGTCGCTTGGAGTGTGGCGGAGCTGAAGGACCGGTTCCTCTACCGGCAGGCGGTGGAGGCGGCACGCTGTCTGCAGGAAGGCGTGCTGACGAGCGAAGCCGACGGCAACATCGGCTCCATTTTCGGCATCGGGTTTCCGGCCTGGACCGGCGGCGCGCTGCAGTTCATCCGCAGCGAGGGCCCGGCGAAGTTCGTCGCCCGCGCGCGCGAGCTTGCCCTTCAGCACGGGCCGCGCTTCGAGCCGCCGGCGATTCTGGACGAATGGAGGTAAATGGGAGGTGAAACGGATGGCAGGTGTTGCGCCAATCG
>DATLZG010000126.1:0-4178 GCA_035574095.1 Burkholderiaceae bacterium
GCTGGCGGGGCCCGGCGGCGAGTTCGGCGGCGCGCTGATCGGCGCGATCCTGCTCGAGCAAGGCGGATTGCTCGACCAAGTGCGCGACGCCACGGTCGGCGCCACCGGGCGCTTCGTCGCCGTCACGCGCAGCGGCCGCTACCTGATGCACCCGGATCGCGAGCGGCTGATGCAGCCGGTGGGCGCGGCGGCCGACGATCCGGCGCTGGCGCGGGCGCTGCAGGGCGTGTCGGGTTGGACTTACGTTGCGCAGCCCGCGCACGTCGCCGGCGTGCACGCGTACAAGGCGATGAACCACGCGCCGTGGATCGTCGGTGCGCACATCCCCGCCGACGAGGCGCTGGAACCGGTGCGCGCCGCGCGCTTCAGCGCGCTGCTGGCCGCGACCGCCTGCGCGTTGGTGCTGACGGCGTTGATCGCACTGGTCGCCACGCGCAGCTTGCGGCCGCTCGCGCGCCTGCGGTGGCAGGTCGAGGAGCTGGAAGCGGGACGGCGCAGCGGCGGCGTGGATGTCGGCGGCACGATCGAGATCCGCCGCGTGGCCGAGGCGTTCAACCGTCTGCTGAACGCGCAGGCGCGGCTGCAGGAAGCGATCAACGCGCGCGAGGCGTTTCACCGTTCGTTGAACGAGAGTTCGCCGCTGGCGATCTTCGTCGCCGACGAAGCGGGCGATTGGACCTACGTCAACCGCCGGATGGAACAGTTGGTCGGTTGTCGGTTCGAGGCGCTGGCCGGCGACGGCTGGTTGCAGTGCGTGCACGAGGACGATCGCCGCGCCGTGGCACAGCAGTGGGCCGCCGCGGTGCGCGGTCACCGGACGCTGGAGGGGCGCTGGCGGCTGTGCGTGGACGAACGCATGGTGTGGGTGCAGGTCAGGGCAGAGCCGTTGCCGGAGAGCGCACAGGCCGGCGGCTTTGTCGGCGCGCTGGCCGACGTCACCGCCGAACACGAGGCGCTGGCGCGCGCCGAGCGCGAGCGCCGGCGCAGCGAGAACATCGTAGAAGCGGTCTCCGACGCCATCGTCGTGATCGACGAGTGCGGCTGCATCCTGCACTTCAATGCCGCCGCCGAATCGATGAGCGGGCAGACGCGCGCCGAGGTGGTCGGGCGCAAGGCGGAGCCGACGCTGCTTCTCGAAAGCGAAGACGGCGCGGCGATCGACCTGACGCGGCTGTGGCGCGAGCCGCGCCTGACGAGCGACGAGTGGTATTGGCGCACCGCCGCCGGCCGCCTGCCGGTCGATCTGACCTGGGTGCGCAGCGGCGCGGCGGGTGGCGGCGGCGTCCCGTTCGGCGGGGTGCTGACCCTGCGCGACGCCTCGACACGCCGCGACGAGGCGCGCCGGCTCGCCTGGCAGGCGCGCCACGACAGCCTGACCGGGCTGCTGAACCGGCGCGCGTTCGAGCAGCTGCTGGCACAGCGCTACGAGGCGTTTGCGTTCGAGGGCGTGAACAGCGCGCTGGTGCTGCTCGATCTGGACCGCTTCAAACGCGTCAACGACGAAGGCGGGCACGACGCCGGCGACGAGATGCTGAAGAAGGTGGCCGAGGTGCTGCGCGCCAACGTGCGCGAATCCGACTACGCGGTCCGCCTGGGCGGCGACGAGTTCGCGCTGATCCTGCCCGGTTGCCCGGAGTCGCGCGCGCATGCGATCGCGCTCGGCATCCGCGCCGAGATCGGCGCGCTGCGCGTGAGCCGCGGCGAGCGCCATTGGAGCATCGGCGTGTCGGCCGGCATCAGCACCTTCGCGCTCGGCGACGAGGATTCGCAGGCGGCGGTCAAACGCGCCGATGCCGCCTGTTACCGCGCCAAGGCGGCCGGCCGCAACGCGATCGAAATCGAGAGCGTCGCCGCCACTGCCGAGGTCGAGCTGTTTTGACCTCGCTAGAACCTATCTCAAAATCCGCGGCCGTCGGGGATTCTGAGATAGGTTCTAGACTGCCGTATCCCGAGTCCTCGCGGAGCAGGACCGATGAACGCGCACGATCAGCAACGCAAGGGTATCGACCTGGACGCCGCCGCGCGGCTGGTCGAGATGCTCGAACGCGATCTGGCGCAGGCGCGCGCCGGCAGCGGCGACATCGAACGGCTGCGCGCCGACGTCGAGCAGCTGCGCACGGCGCTCGCGGCGGAGCCGCCGCACGAGCGGGTGCACGCCGGTCTGACGGCGCTGCGCGAAACGCTGCACGCGATCGGCGACGAATTGCAGCGCGACGCGTTCAAGGTCGGCGATTACCTGGCGCGTATCGGCCGCCTGCTCGGGTTGTGACGGCCGCCGGCGGCGCGATTTGCGGCGCTGCGGGCGCGCCCCTTAGCCGGCGAGCGGATCGGCGGCGCGCTTGATCCAGCCGGCGAGGGCGGGACCGACCGTCGCGTGGTCGCTCGCCAACTGCGGCCAGCGCGCGCCGGTGTCGGCGGCCAGCTGCCGCAGTTGCCACAGCGCCTCGCGCAGCAGCGCGCCCAGTTCGGCGCCGATCAGCGGATCGTCCGCGTCCGGGACGCTCGCGTTGAACGGGTCGATGCCCGCCTCGGCGAGCCAGCGCTGCACTTGCGCGACGCGCTGCCCGATGAAAGCGGCGATTTCCTGCGCGGCGCCGGCACTGCATGTGGCGCTCACCTGGCGCCACTCGGCGAGCGTGCGGGCCACGGCGCGCAGCCCGTCCTGCGCGTTCTCGGCCGCGCCCGGCGCTTCGACGCGCGGCAGCGCGGCCAGCAGCAGTTGCGCCAGCGCCGGATCGAAACTGCGCCGGTTGACGCGCAGGATCAGCGACAGTTGCAGCTCCGGCAGCGTGTGGTGCTCGACCACCGCGAGCACGATCTCGACCAGCATCAGAACGCGCGCCAGGCGCGAGATCTTTTCCGCCGGCAGGCCGGACGGATAGCCGGTTCCGTCGAGCCGTTCGTGGTGCTGCGCGATCGCGGTGGCGATCGCGGGGTTCAGTTCCGGTTCGCGCTGAGCGATCAGCATGCCGGTCAGCGGATGGGCGTGCAGTTGGCGGCGCGCCGCGGCGTCGAGCGGCCGCGCGCCGTCGAACTGCGCCGGGTCCGTGTGCAACATGCCGATGTCGTGCAGCAGCGCGGCGGTGGCGAGCAGCTCCAGCTCGCGATCGGGCAGTTTGGCCGCGCCGCCGAGCGCGAGCGCCGACCAGGCGGCGCGCAACGAATGTTCGTACAACTGCGGATTCTTGTCGCGCGCCGTCGTCAGCCGCGCCAGCACGGAAGCAGGAAGCGGCGCGCAGGCCAGCCGCGACCACAGCCGCTCCGGCGCGCCGCTGCGCGAAGCGAGCTGCGTCAGCAGCGGCTGCGCTTCGACCAGTTCGCGCGCCCGCGCCACCAGCGCCCTCGGCCGCAGCGTTTCCGTTTCGCCCGCGGTCTCGGCGCCGGGGGCGGCGAGCTTGGCGCCGACACGCGCATCGGTATCGAGGGTCGTTCCATCCATATCGGGGTCAAAAGCCCAGCGAGGCGAGCAGATCGTCGACCTGCGCCTGATCGGTGACGACGTCGTCGCGTCCGCTGGCGTTGACGACCGGACCGGACAGCTTCTCGACCTCGACCTTGCGCCGCTGCTCGGGCGGCGTGGTTTCGATCAGCAGCCGCACCAGTTGCTCTTCCATGTTCTGCGCCAAGGCGACGACCTTGCGGATCACCTGTCCGGTGAGGTCGTGAAAGTCCTGCGCCAGCATGATGTCGGTCAGGATGGCCTGCGTGCGGTCGGCCTGGCTGCCGACGCCGGCGAAGAACGCGCACGTTTCGTCGACCAGCTGCTTGCCGGCCGGCGTGGTGCGCAGCTCGCCGCCCGCCGCGTACGCGGCCACCGCCTGCCAGCGCGCGCGCAGGCGCCCGGCCTGCTGCGCGAGTTCCTGCTGCACCGTGCGCGCGCGATCCACCGCGTTCAGAACTTTCTCCGCCGCTTCGCCGGTCACGCGGGCGATGTAGGCCAGGCGGTCGCGTGCGTCCGGCAGATGTTCGCGCGTAGCGGCGAGTTCGCGGTCGTAGCCTAGCTCGCGCAGCGCGTTGTGCAGCGTGCGCGTCAACTGCCCGATGCGCTGGTGTATATCGTCGGGCGGTGCGCGCGTGTCGAGCGCCGGCGCGCCGGACGTGGCGCCGATCAGCGCCACCTCCGTGCCGGCCGTTTGCGTGCGCGGGCGGCGCTTGCGCGACGCGCGGGCCGGCGGCGG
>DATLZG010000127.1:0-2494 GCA_035574095.1 Burkholderiaceae bacterium
GAACCGTCGAGTCGTACCGGGCATATCTGAACGCCTTTCCGCAAGGCGTGTTCGCCCCTTTGGCGCGCGCGGCGCTCAGCAAGCTGGCCGGCGACGACGAAGGCGCGGCCGCCTCCGCCGCAGCGTCGCCAGCGCCGAGCCCAGGCGACAAACTCAAGTTTTTCGTGGACCGGGCGGACAGCGGTGCGATCACCTTCCGACTGGGTGAGCGTTTCACGGGTCCCGGTCCGCTGACCGTCGGGTGGTTGGGTGCCAAGAAACAGGTGGTCTTGCCGGCCGGCGAATGGGTCGTGCTGTCAGCCTTCGATCATCCCTGGGGGACCGTCAAGGGCACGACACTGGTGTTCGGCAAGTTCGCCGGCGATCGGATCGCCGCCGCACTGCGCGTGTCGACGAACCGCCATCCGATCACGCGACAGTCGTGGCCCGCGATGGACGCGTGCGAGAAGCCGGATGCCGGCCGTCTTTACCAGTGGCGGAAAGCGAACACCGCCTGGCGGCGCGAGTGCATGGCCGTTGTCGCCGTCAAGCAACCGTTCGCTCCAAACAGCGACTCCTCGGTGCAGACGCTGGCCAGCTTGAGCCGGATGGGAGCGCGCGTCGAAGGATTCGCCCTCGTCGCCCGGATCTACCTCTCCGACGACGTCAACGGCATGCTTTTCGTCGAAAGAATCGACTGGCCCGCGATTGCACTCGGAAAAGCGGCCGGTCTCGCAACCGACTGGACGCCCGAAGGTGTGCGCTCCAATACACAGCACGGCCAGTACCTTCGCGACTTCGTCGCTTGGACGACCGCGTATCGCGCCTTCGTACTGGAAGGCTTCCGGCGCGAGCTGACCGACCCCGACCTGCAGCCAGGCGTGCCTGTCGCGCGGCTCGGGTCCTTGGCAGGCGTGGGCGACTTCGATCCGCTGAGCAGCTCACCGCGACGGTGAGCGATCGGCGTTGCTGCGCCCGGCTGTTCGTTTGCTTGCGCCGGGATAGAGCATCTTCAATTTTCGTTCGCCCACTGGCGCGCGATCGTCACGAACCCCGGCCATAGATCGAACAAGCGCAACCCGATCGCCTGGCCGAGCTTGCGATAGCTCTCCCACTGCGCTTCGTCGAAGAACTGGTCGCCGGTCGACTGCTGCGGAAACTCCGGCCGCGCCTGCGCGTACAGCTTGACGTCGACCGGCACGAAACCGACCAGCGTCGGCTTGACGATCACGAGCAACGCGCCGCGGGCGAGCCCTTGTTCGTCCGGCGCGTAGCGCACGCGCGCCACCAGCGCGCAGCGGTCGCCGCGCGCCGCGGCAGCGCGGAACTGCTCGATCGTGCCGAAATACCGCGCCGCGTCTTCTCGGCCCGCAAACGCCTGCGCGACGAAGTCGCGCAGCGCCGCCTCGTCGAGGAATTCGATCTCGGCCCCCAGATCGATGCGCGCGCGCCGCACCAGGTTCTGCACGTCTTCGAAGCGATAGTCGGGATCGGCGCCGCAGTCGGCGCACACGATCAGCGCCGCGCGCCGGCGCAGCAGCTCGTAGGCGGCGGTGTTCTCGAAGTGCCCGCCGTCCGACAGGTTCCAGTACACGCCGCGCTGGCCGTAGAAACCGCCGGACAGTTCCTGTCGCACCAGGTCGAACGTTTTCCACGCGCTTTCGCGCCGCTGCGTGCTCATCCTGACTGCGGGCTGCCACCAGTAGCCGAGCCGCGCGTTGACGAGCCAGGCGAGGAGCGAGAAACCGACCGACGACCTGCGGCCCAGCCCGGTGGAGACCGCGGCGCCGGAGATCGCGGCCCAGGCGCCGAGCGGCAACCGCTCGCAGGTGCGCTGACGCTCGTATTCGTCGCGCTCGGCGATGCTGGCGGACTGCGGCGGCGCCGGCAGCTCGTCGAAGTGCAGCCGCGAGCCGATCTCGTGCACCGGCCGCGCCCAACGGTAGAAGTGCGTATCGACGTTGATGCCGGCCGGGCCCACGGTGAGCGCCACGCCCTTGCGGTCTTCGCGCACCAGGCTCGAGGTATCCGACAGGCTCTCGTTCAGCGTCGCGCACACCAGGTGCAGCGGCGCGGCCGAGGTGCCGGCGTAGTAGCTGCGCAGCGCGACGTCGTCGTGCGGGTGCGACTCGGAGACGAACAGCCGGCGCGCGCCGGCGCCTTTCAGCGGATCCTGAAGCGCGTCATGGAACTCCCGCAGGCGTCTGAAGTTCGCCGCGCCGAGAAACGTGCGCACCAGCCGCGCGCAGTAGAAGCGGTGGAATGTGGAGTTGTTCAGAAAGCCGAGGCTTTCGCGCACCAGCGCGAACAGCAGCGCCCAGACGAGGATCAGACCGATCAGCAGCGCGAAGTGGCCGGGACGCAGCACGGCCTGCGCCTTGACCCGCAGCTCGAACAGCCACGGACTCCAGGCGACCCATTGCACCAACGCGACCGCGAGTGCCGCCAGCGCCGCCAACGCGGCCGCCGCGACGACCAGCGCCGTGAGCTTCTGCATGCGCACCAGCGCACGGCG
>DATLZG010000128.1:0-2091 GCA_035574095.1 Burkholderiaceae bacterium
GCGCACTTCGTCGAGGTTGCGGTCGAGCGTCGCCGTCGCGCAACCCGCCAGCACGAGCGGCGCGGCGATCGCCAGCCAGGCGCGCGTCATTTGCGTGCTCCGTGGTGCGCGTCGTCGGCGCTGTCCGCGGCGGGCTGCTGCGGCTTGTCGCGCAAATGGCCGGCGTGGCCGCCGAGACGCTGCACCTCGTCGTTGGCGCGCTTCCAGTCGACGGTCGGCTGTTGCCCGCGCCAGGGGCGGTATTCGGCAAAGGTGGAGCGATACGGCGCCGGTTCAGGCGCGCCGGTCGCAGCCGCAACGGCTGCAAGCAGGAAAAGGTACATCGCAAGTCCCCGGTTCGAGAGCGCGCGCACGCGCAAACGATCGCGGCGGCAGGCCGCGACCCGACGAACGACGATCAGGACTGCGCCGTCGGCGGCGGCAACGGGATGTCGAGGACGACCGAGGGAGGAGCGCGTTCGGCTTCCGCGGCCACGCGCGGCGTGCCGCGCAGCGGATCGAGCGCCGGCAGCGCCGCCACCAACATCACCATCGCCAGGTGCGGACAGGCGTGCTCGTGCAGCGTGTCGGCGTCGGCGTCCACCGCGGCGGCGGCGCCGTCGCAGTGCGTATGCTCGGCGTCGGCGGCGTGCGGTGCGTGTGCGTGATTCGGGCTGCCGACGATCGGCACGACCGCGGCGGCGACCGCCTTGAACGGCAGCACGATCGCCAGCAGCAGGATCAGGAGGCGGCGCATGGGGCGCGAGATTAGCATTGCGTTCGCGCGCACGAGGAGGAGGGAATGCGAGTACGCCTGCTGGCGTTGGGGTTGGCATTGGTCGGGCCGGCGGCGTACTCGGTTGCGCGCGACCTGCCGGCGCAGCTCGAGGCGACGCTGGCACCGCAGGCGGTGGAAGAACTGTGCTTCGATCTGGCGGCGGGCGAAGCGGTGCGCTACCGCTTCGACGCCGATGGGCCGCTCGACTTCAATCTGCACTGGCACCGCGGCCGCGAGGTGTTCTATCCGGTCAAGCGCGATGCGGTGCGCGCCGTCGACGGCCGCTTTCGCGCCGAGTCGGGCGAGACCTATTGCCTGATGTGGACCAATCGCGGCGCGGCGCCGGTGCCGCTGCGCGCGCGCGTCGAACGCGGCTCCGCACCGCGGCCCGGCAGGTAAGGACCGCTGCGGCCGGGCGTGCGCGGTAAGCGCACGGCGCCGGCTGGCGCGCTCGCTGATCGCGGTCGCACAACTGCGCTCGTGCGATGCCGTGTTCACGCTCACGGGCCGCGCGCAACCTTTATCTGGATCAATACTCGATCGCCGGGGGGGAGCGTTAATCGCGGAGCGACGCCATTGGTCGTCGCACCGCAGGTCTTTATTACAGGGGGTCGAAGATGAGGTGGGCAACAGCGATGTGGGCGGGCGCCGTCGCGCTCGCGTTGGCCGGCAGCGGCGCCGTGTTCGCGCAGGACAAGGCCAAGGAGCAGACGCAGTCGCAGGCGCGCGAGCGTGAGCGCATCTACGGCCATCAACTGATGACCGCGCAGGAACGCAACGAGTATCGCCAGCGTATGCGCGCTGCGAGGACGGCCGAGGAACGCGACCGCATCCGCGCCGAGCATCACGAGCGGATGAAGGAGCGGGCGAAGGAGCGCGGGATAACGCTGCCGGACGAGCCGCCGATGCGCGGCCCGGGCGGCGGTCCGGCCAAGAAGTAGAGCGACGGGCGAGCGAGCGCCGACCGCGTGCGCGCGCCGGCGCTCTCTCTTGGAGATTCCGTTGGTGACGAAGTACGGTTTCGGCAAGACGGTGGCGATGGATTTCGACACTGCCCGCGCGCGCACGATCGAGGCGCTGGCGAAGGAAGGCTTCGGCGTGCTGACCGAGATCGACGTGCAGGCGACGCTGAAAAAGCAGCTCGGTGTCGAGACGCCGCCGCATCGGATCCTCGGAGCGTGCAACCCGAACTTCGCGCAGCGCGCGTTGGCGGTGGAGCCGGAGATCGGGCTGCTCCTGCCCTGCAACGTCGTGGTGCGGCAGGACGTGGCCGGGGCGGTGCGGGTGTAATTGATGGACCCCGACGCGGTGCTGAAACCGGTGGACAAGGCGGC
>DATLZG010000129.1:0-7251 GCA_035574095.1 Burkholderiaceae bacterium
GCGAGCCCGCGCCCGCAGGCGCCGCGCAAACCCGCGTAGCCCCGACGATCCAAAGTGGCTGCGCCGCCTACGTGCCGCCAGCGCTTGCCGAGGCTGGAGACATCACGAACTCGGGGGCGACCTCGTGAATTATCCGGGCTAAGCCGCCATGTGGTTCACGCGTGTTTCGATCGACAACCCGTGGCTGGCCACGATGGTGATGCTCGCCTTCGTGGTGCTCGGGGGCTTTTCCTATCAGCGGCTGCAGGTCGACCAGTTTCCGGACGTCACCTTTCCGGTGGTGGTGATCCAGACCGACTACCCGGGCGCCGCGCCGGAGTCGGTGGAGGCCGAGGTCACGCGCAAGATCGAGGAAGCGGTCAACACCGTCAGCGGGCTGCGTACGCTGTCGTCGCGCACCTACTCCGGCACCTCGGTAGTGGTGGCCGAGTTCGAGCTGACGGTCGATCCGGTGCAGGCGGCACAGGACGTGCGCGAAAAGGTGGCGGCGATTCGCGCCGGATTCCGCCGCGAGGTCAAGGAGCCGAAGATCACGCGCTTCGACCCGGCCGACCGGCCGATCCTGTCGCTGGTGGTGGCCAGCCGCGGCGGCCATAGCCTGCGCGAGCTGACCACGCTGGCCGATCAGGTCATCAAGAAGCGGCTGGAAAACGTGCGCGGCGTCGGCCAGATCAATCTGGTCGGCGGTGTGAAGCGCGAGATCCAAATTCATCTGAATCCGGTGCAACTGGAGGCGCTGGCCATCGGCGTCGATCAGGTGATCAACGCGATCCGCGCCGAGAACCAGGAGCTGCCGGTCGGCGCGCTGCGCTCGGCCAACGAGGAACGCGTGGTGCAGATCCAGGCGCGCGCGCGCACGCCGGAGGACTTCAACCGCATCGTGGTGGCGCGCCGCGGCGGTGTGCCGGTGTACCTGTCGCAAGTGGCCACGGTCGTCGACGGCGAGCAGGAGCGCGAATCGGTGGCGATGGTCAACGACCGCGAAACCCTGGCGCTGGACGTGCTGAAGGCGCAGGGGCAGAACACGATCGAGGTGGTCGACGGCGTGAAGAAGGCGGCCGCGGCGCTGGCCGCCGAGCTGCCACCGGGCGTGACGGTGGAGGTGGTGAAGGACGCCTCGGTGCCGATCCGCACCGCGGTGACCAACGTCACGCGCACGATGATCGAGGGCGCGATCCTGACGGTCGCGATCGTGTTCCTGTTCCTCGGCAGCTGGCGCTCGACCGTGATCACCGGGCTCACCCTGCCGATCGCCACGATCGGCACCTTCCTGTTCATGTACGCCGCCGGCTTCACGCTGAACATGCTGACGCTGATGGCGCTATCGCTGACGATCGGCCTGCTGATCGACGACGCGATCGTGGTGCGCGAAAACATCGTGCGCCATGCCGCGATGGGCAAAGGGCACCGCGAGGCGGCGCTGGTCGGCACGCAGGAAATCGGGCTGGCGGTGCTCGCCACCACGCTGTCGATCGTCGCGGTGTTTCTGCCGGTGGGCTTCATGGGCGGGATCATCGGGCGCTTCTTCCACCAGTTCGGGCTGACGGTGGCGGTCGCGGTGCTGATCTCGATGTTCGTGTCTTTCACGCTGGACCCGATGCTGTCGTCGGTGTGGCCGGACCCGGCGGTGCACGGCCAGCGCGGCACCGGCTGGCTGGCACGGCTGTTGGATCGCTTCGATCGCTTCACGAACCAGCTGGCCGAGGTCTACCACGCGATGCTCGCCTGGTCGCTCGCGCACCGGCTGGCCACGCTGGCGATCGCCGCAGCGACGTTCTTCGGCAGCTTCCTGCTGGTGCCGTTGCTGGGCACCGAGTTCGTGCCGCAGGCGGATTTTTCGGAGACGCAGGTCAACTTCCGCACGCCGGAGGGCACGTCGCTGGAAGCCACCGCGCGCAAGGCGCGCCAGGTGCAGGCGGCGCTGGCGGAATTCCCGGAAGTCGCCTACACCTACACGACGATCAACACCGGCGCGGTGCAGGCGAAGAACGCCGCCACCGTCTACGTCAAGCTCAAGCCGCGCCGCGAGCGCACGCGCAACCAGGCCGAGCTCGCGCAGCCGATGCGCGAGCGGCTCGCTCGCATCGCCGGCATCGAGGTCACGCACGTCGGCGTGATGAACCCGGTCGCGCAGCAGAAGCTGCTGGTGATCTCGCTGCAGGGGCAGGACCTCAAAGAGCTGGCGCGCTACAACGAACTCGCTGTGCGCGAGTTGGCCAAGATTCCGGGCGTGGTCGATCTGGACACCAGCCTGCGGCCGGCGCGGCCCACCGTGGACCTGGTGATCGACCGCGATGCCGCCGGCGATCTGGGGCTGGGTGTGGAGCGCATCGGCGCGGCGTTGCGGCCGCTGCTGGCAGGGGAGGCGGCGAGCAGTTTCCGTGACGCCGACGACGAGACCTACGACGTGACCGTACGGCTGGCGCCGGGCGAGCGGGTAGCCGCGGCCGATCTGGCGCGCCTGTCGCTTGCCTCCTCGGCGGTCAACGCCGACGGCACTCCAAGACTGGTGCCGCTGCGGCAGGTGGTGCAATTGGTGCCGGGGGTGGGTGCGTCTCAGATCAACCGGCGCGACCTGACGCGGGAAGTGGAGATCACCGCCAACGTCTACGGCCGCTCGATGGGCGAGGTCAGCCGCGACATCCAGAAAGCGCTGGCGGCGATCGAGTGGAAGCCGGGCTACCGCTTCGTGATGGGCGGCTCCACCAAGGACATGGCGGAGAGCTTCGGCTTCGCCGCTTCCGCGTTGCTGTTGGCGGTCGTGTTCATTTACATGATCCTGGCGTCGCAGTTCCGCAGCTTCCTGCAGCCGCTGGCGATCATGAGTTCGCTGCCGCTGACGCTGATCGGCGTGTTCCTGGCGCTGCTGGCGTTTCGCTCGACGCTGAACATCTTCTCGATCATCGGCTTCATCATGCTGATGGGCCTGGTCACGAAGAACGCGATCCTGCTGGTGGATTTCGCGCAGCAGGCGCGGCGCGGCTTCGAGGACAACCCGCCGCTGCCGCGCGCACAGGCGCTGCTGCTGGCGGCGCGCGTACGGCTGCGGCCGATCCTGATGACCACGCTGGCGATGATCTTCGGCATGGTGCCGCTGGCGCTGGGCCTTACGGAAGGCTCGGAGCAGCGCGCGCCGATGGGCCAGGCGGTGATCGGCGGCGTCATCACCTCGAGTCTGTTGACGCTGGTCGTGGTGCCGGTGATCTACACCTATCTGGACGATCTGGCGGCGTGGGCACGTAGCCGGCGGCGCGGCGCGGCGCTGATCGAAGGCGCTGCGGCGCGCAGCCGCAGCGACTGAAGTTTGCGACGGAGCGTAGAAACCGAGGCACGAGCCGCCGCGGGCGCGCGGGACCGGACGCTAGAATTCCGCGCCCGAATCGAGAGGAACGGCATGCAGGCCGCGACCATGGACATCGAGCGCGCCCGCTTCAACATGATCGAGCAGCAGATCCGACCCTGGGAGGTGCTGGATCAGTCGGTGCTCGATCTGCTGGCGATCGTCAAACGCGAGGACTTCGTACCGCCGGCGTACCGGCTGCTCGCCTTTGCCGACATGGAGATCCCGCTGCGAATCCCGACCGCCAGCGGCATCTACGACAGCGGCGAGTTCATGTTCGCGCCGAAGGTCGAAGCCCGCATCCTGCAGGAGCTGGCGCTGCGCGCGCACGAGCACGTGCTGGAGATCGGCACCGGTTCCGGTTATATGGCGGCGCTGGCCGCGCACAAGGCGCACGACGTGCTGTCGATCGAGATCGACGAGGCGCTCGCCCGCTTCGGGCGCGACAACCTGTCCCGCGCCGGCGTGCGCAACGTCAAAGTGGAAGTCGGCGACGGCGCGCTCGGCTGGCCGCAGCGGGCGCCGTACGACGCGATCATCGTTTCCGGTTCGTTGCCGGTGCTGCCGGACCAGTTGCTCGAGCAGTTGAAGATCGGCGGCCGACTGGCGGCGATCGTCGGCGACGCGCCGGCGATGACCGCGCAGATCGTGACGCGCGTCACCGACAGCGCCTACGACACGGTGCAACTGTTCGAAACGGTGGTCAAACCGCTGCGCAACGCCTGGCGGCCTTCGCGCTTCAAGTTCTGACCGCCGGATGAAAACGATCAGCGCCGCCGAACTCGCCGACTGGCTTGCCGACGAACGCCGCCAGCGCCCGCTGCTGCTGGACGTGCGCGAACCGTGGGAGACGCAGATTTGCGCGATCCCCGGCTCGGAACAGGTGCCGATGCGCGAGGTGCCAGCGGCGCTCGAGCGGCTGGACCGCGAGCGGCCGGTCGTGTGTATCTGCCATCACGGCGGGCGCAGCGCGCACGTCGCGATGTTTTTGCTGCGGCAGGGTTTTGCCGACGTCTACAACCTGAGCGGCGGCGTGGACGCGTGGGCGCGGCAGGTCGACCCGGCGATGCCGGTGTATTGAGTCGAGACAAGAAGGGGAAGAATGAACGACACGACGAAGCTCGCTGCGGCGGTGGCAGCCGCCCTGCTGTTGAGCAGTGGCGCCGCGCCGGCGCAGGTCAAGAACGATCTGCTGTCGATCTATCGCGACGCGCTCGCCAACGATTCGGTGTTCGCCGCCGCGCGCTTCGCGCGCCAGGCCGCCGAGGAGCGGCCGGCGCAGGCGCGCGCCGGACTGCTGCCGAACGTCACCGCCGGGCTCGGCGTAACGCAGACCTACTACAACTCGGAGACGCCGGATCTGTCCAGCAACTATCGCTCGTGGGGGCCGACACTGACGCTGACGATGCCTCTTTATCGCCCGCAGAACTGGGACCTGCTGGATCAGGCCAAACTGGCAGTGACCAGCGCCGAGGCGACACTGGCCCAGGCGCGGCAGGATCTGATGCTGCGCGTCACGCAGGCGTACTTCGATGTGCTGGCCGCCGAGGACAACCTGGCCGCGATCGAAGCGAACAAGCGCGGCGCCTCGGAACAACTGGCGCAGGCGCGGCGCGAGTTCGAGGTCGGCACCAAGACCATCGTCGACACGACCGAAGCGCAGGCGCGCTACGACCAGATCGTGGCCCAGGAGCAGGTCGCGCGCGGCGATCTGATCGTCAAGCGCAGCGCGCTGCGCGCGATCATCGGCCGCGACGTCGGCAACCTGCTGCCGCTGGCCGACCAGCCGCAACTGACGCCGCCGCAGCCGGCCGACGTCGAGGCGTGGGCCAAACGCGCCGAAGAGAACAACCCGAACGTCGCCGCCGCCGCTGCGGGCGCGCAAATCGCGGTCATCGAAACGCGCCGCAATCGCAACGGCCACCTGCCGACGCTGGATCTGGTGGCAAGCGCCCGCCAGGACCGCGCCAACGGCAGCGCCACGTCGTCGGTCGACAACACGACCCGCACCGGCACCGTAGGGCTGCAACTCACGATCCCGATCTACAGCGGCGGGCTGGTGCAGTCGCGCGTACGCGAGGCCTTGGCCAACGAGGAGAAGGCCAAGTACGACCTCGAAACGGCGCGGCGCAACGCGGCGCAAGGTGCGCGCCAGGCCTACGCCGGCGTCGACTACGGACTGACGCAGGTGCGGGCGTTGGAGTCGGCCGAGAAATCGGCGCAGGCGCAACTGGATTCCACCCGTCTCGGCTATCAGGTCGGCGTGCGCATCAACCTCGACGTGCTGAACGCGCAGTCGCAGCTCACCGGCACGCGGCGCGATCTGAAAAAGGCGCGCTACGACTTCCTCGTCAACGGGCTGCGGCTGAAGTCCGCCGCCGGCGATCTGACCGAGAAAGACCTCGAAGCGATCAACGCGCTGCTGGCGCGGTAGTCCGCCAACCGCCCGGCCGTCAATCCGAGCGCAGCGAGGAACCTCAGACGTTGCGATCCCGCGCGCGCGCTCGCAACTCCTCGCCTTCCGCTCGGGCCGGCCGCTGCGCGAGCACCTGCTCGATCAGCGCCACCGTGCGCTCGGTCGCGCCCCGATGCGCGGCGGCGAACGAAAGCGCGGCGCGGCGCATCGCCTCGCGGCGCGCCGGATCACGACACAGCGCGTCCATCGCCGCCAGCGCCTGCGCCGCGTTGTCCACCTGAATCGCCGCACCGGCGGCGAGCGCGTCGGCCGCCGCCTGCGCGAAGTTGTATGTGCTCGGCCCCAGCACGACCGGCGTGCCCACCGCGCACGCCTCGATGAGATTCTGCGCGCCGAACGGCAACAGGCTGCCGCCGATCAGCGCGACGTCGGCCGCCGCGTAATACATCGCCATCTCGCCCATCGAGTCGCCGAGCAACACGGCATTGGCCGGCGCCGCGCGCGCGAGCGCCCCTTGCGAGCGCCGCGCGCAGACGAAGCCGCGCGCCTCGATCAGCCGCGCCACCTCGTCGAACCGCTGCGGGTGCCGCGGCACGATCAAAAAAATGGGGTCAGACCCCATTTTCAAGAAATTGGGGTCAGACCCCGTTTTCGCCGTTTTCGAGAAATTGGGGTCTGACCCCAATTTCGCCGATTTCGCGGCGGCGAACGCGTCGAGTACGAGGCGCTCTTCGCCCTCGCGCGAGCTGGCGAACAGCCATACGGGGCGGTTGCCGAGCGCCGCGCGGGCGATGACGCCGCGCTCGACCAGTTCCGCGCTCGGCGTCAGGTCGAACTTCAGATTGCCGAGCACGTCGATGCGGCCGTCGTACAGCTTTTCGATGCGCGCGCGATCCGCCTCGCTTTGCGCCGACACGCGCACGAATGCGCGCGCCGCCCGCCGCACCAGCGCCTCGTAGCGCAGCGCCTTGGCGAGCGATTTTTCCGACAGCCGCGCGTTGGCGAGCACCATCGGTACACCGGCGCTGCGCGCCGCCGCGAGCAATTGCGGCCACAGCTCGGTCTCCAGAATCACGCCGATCGCCGGCCGCGTCTCGGCGAGGAAACGCCGCACCGAAGGCCGCAGGTCGTACGGCAGATAACGCTGCACGACGCGCCCCGGCAGGCGCTGCGCGACGCCCTCGCCGACCGCCCGCCCGGTGGGTGTCATGTGCGTGAGCACGAAGCTCGCCTGCGGATACGCGGCGGCGAGCGCTTCGATCAGCGGCTGCGCGGCGCGCGTCTCGCCCACCGACACCGCGTGCACCCAGGCGAGCGCTCGCTCGGGGCTCGCGCCCCCGACCGGCTCGGGGTACAGGCCGAGGCGTTCGCCGATTCGGCGCCGGTAGGCGGGTTCGCGCCGGCCGCGCCACCACAGGCGCGCGAGGAGAAACGGCAGCGCCGCATACAGCGCCGCGCTGTAGAGCGCGTGCCACATCAGAGCAGGACCTCCAGC
>DATLZG010000130.1:0-13301 GCA_035574095.1 Burkholderiaceae bacterium
GCGGTGACGAACACGCCGGCCATCACAGCGAAGTAGGCGAAGCCGGCGCCCGCCTGTCCGGCTCGGGACGCCGCCTGCACCGCGATCAGGATGCTGTCCTTCGAGTAGAAGCCGGCGAAAAACGGCGTGCCGATCAGTGCCAGCGAGCCGATCAGAGAGGTGATCCACGTCACCGGCAGGTACTTCCACAGCCCGCCCATGCGGCGGATGTCCTGGTCGTGATGCATGGCGATGATCACGCTGCCGGCCGCCAGGAACAGCAGCGCCTTGAAGAACGCGTGCGTGACGAGGTGAAAGATCGCCACCGAGTACGCGGAGGCGCCGAGCGCGACCGCCATGTAGCCGAGCTGCGACAGCGTCGAATACGCGACCACGCGTTTGATGTCGTTCTGCACGATGCCGAGCAGGCCCATGAAGAACGCGGTGATCGCGCCGATCACGATCACCACCGACAGCGCGGTCGCCGACAGCTCGAACAGCGGCGACATACGCGCCACCATGAAGATGCCGGCCGTGACCATCGTCGCCGCATGGATCAATGCGGAGATCGGCGTCGGGCCCTCCATCGAGTCGGGCAGCCAGACGTGCAGCGGGAACTGCGCGCTTTTTCCCATCGCGCCGATGAACAGGAAGATGCAGATCGCGGTGATCAGCAGCCAATCGGTTCCCGGCAGCGTTTGCCCGGCGAGCGCGGGCGCGGCCTTGAAGACCGTGGCGTAGTCGAGCGAGCCGACATAGGCATAGATCAGGCCGATGCCGAGCACGAAGCCGAAGTCGCCGACGCGGTTGACGAGGAACGCCTTCAGCGCGGCGTAGGTGGCGGTCGGCCGCTTCCACCAGAAGCCGATCAGCAGATACGACACCAACCCCACCGCTTCCCAGCCGAAGAACAACTGCAGGAAGTTGTTGCTCATCACCAGCATCAGCATGCTGAACGTGAAGAGCGAGATGTAGGAGAAGAAGCGCCGATAGCCCGGATCGTCGGCCATGTAGCCGATCGTGTAGATGTGCACCATCAGCGACACGAAGCTGACCACCAGCATCATCGTCGCCGTCAACGCGTCGATCAGGAAGCCGATCTCCAGCTTCAGCTCGCCGGCCACCGCCCACGTGTACAGCGCGCCGTTGAAGGTCTGCCCGCCGAGCGCCTCGAGGAACACGAAAAACGACGCCACCGTGGACACCAGCACGCCAAGGATCGTCGCCCAGTGGGCGCCGGCGCGGCCGATCCAGCGCCCGCCGAGGCCGGCGATCAGGCTGCCGACAAGCGGCGCAAACGGAACCAGCAGGTACAGCGTGCGCATCCTTAACCCTTCAGCGCGTCCAGCTCGTCGACGTTGATCGTCGACAGGTTGCGGAACAGCACGACCAGAATCGCCAAGCCGATCGCCGATTCGGCCGCCGCCACGGTCAGGATGAAGAACACGAACACCTGGCCATGCAGGTCGCCTAGATAGTGCGAAAAGGCGACGAAGTTGATGTTGACCGCGAGCAGCATCAGCTCGATCGCCATCAGCAGCACGATCAGGTTCTTGCGATTCAGGAAGATGCCGACGACGCTGATCGCGAACAGCAACGCGCCGACGCCGAGATACCAGGACAGGGGAACCAAGGGCCGATCCTTTCTAGTTCTTCGCCGGCGTCTGCCGCCCTTCGGGGTCGGGCGCCATCGACACCAGACGCACACGCTCGTCGCGCCTGACCTTCACCTGCTCCGACGGGTTCTGGTACTTGCTGTCCTTGCGCCTGCGCAGCGTCAGCGCGATCGCCGCGATGATCGCAACCAGCAGGATGCCGCCGGCGATTTGCAGCGGATACACGTACTCGGTGAACGTCAGCCGGCCGAGCGCCTCGGTGTTGTTGACCTCCTTGATGCCCGGCCCCGGCTGGCGCAGTGCCAGCCAGTCGCGCTGCGACAGCACCAGCCAGAGCTGCAGCGCGATCAGCAGCGCGACGAAGCCGGCGACCGGAAGATGGCGCCAGAAGCCGAGCCGCAGGCGGTCGATGTTGATGTCGAGCATCATCACGACGAACAGGAACAACACCATCACCGCGCCGACGTACACCAGCACCAGCGCGATCGCCAGAAACTCCGCCTTCAGCAACATCCACAGGCAGGCAGCGGAGAAAAATGCCAGCACCAGGAACAGCACGGCGTGCACCGGGTTACGCGCGGTGATCACGCGTACACCGGCCGCCAGCAGCACGGCCGAAAAAAACCAGAACAGCAGCGTTTGGGCGTCCATGTTCATCCGTCGGTCGTCGGCCAGCGGCCGAGGCGGGGCGGTTATCGGTATTTGGCGTCCAGTTCGCGTGCAGCGGCGATCTCTTTTTCGTAGCGGTCGCCGATCGCGAGCAGCATTTCCTTCGTGTAGTACAGGTCGCCGCGTTTCTCTCCGTGGTATTCGTGGATGTGGGTTTCGACGATCGAATCGACCGGGCAGCTCTCTTCGCAGAAGCCGCAGAAGATGCACTTGGTCAGGTCGATGTCGTAGCGCGTCGTGCGGCGCGTGCCGTCGGCGCGCTGCTCGCTTTCGATGGTGATCGCCAGCGCCGGGCACACCGCTTCGCACAGTTTGCAGGCGATGCAGCGCTCCTCGCCGTTCGGATAGCGGCGCAGCGCGTGCAGCCCGCGGAAACGCGGGCTGACCGGCGTCTTCTCCTCCGGATACTGGATCGTGATCTTGCGCGCGAACGCGTAGCGCCCGGTCAGCGCCAGGCCCTTGACCAGTTCCTTCAGCAGCAGGCTGGAGAAGAATTCCTTGACCGCTTCCATCTCAGGCGCTCGCTTTCCAGATGTTGAACGGCGTCTGGATCCAGATCGCCACGATCACCAGCCAGGCGAGCGTGATCGGGATGAAAACTTTCCAGCCGAGCCGCATGATCTGGTCGTAGCGGTAGCGCGGGAAAGACGCGCGGAACCAGATGAACAGCGAGACCACGAAGAACGCCTTGGCGAACAGCCAGAACCAGCCCGACAGCGGCGCGACCCAGGCGGGAAATGCGACTCCCAGCAACTTCTCGAGGTCGACCGGAGCGTGCCAGCCGCCGAGGAACATGATCGTGGCGAGTGTGGACAACAGGATCATGTTCGCGTACTCGGCCAGGAAGAACACCGCGAAGCTCATGCCCGAGTACTCGACCATGTGGCCGGCGACGATCTCGCTCTCGCCTTCCACCACGTCGAACGGATGACGATTGGTCTCCGCCACCGCCGAAACGACGTAGATCACGAACAGCGGCAGCAGCGGCAGCCAGTTCCATGACAGGAAATTCAGGCCCCGGTCGGCGAAGAACCCGCGCCCCTGCCCTTCGACGATGGCCGTCATGTTCAGCGAGCCGGCCACCAACAGCACGGTCACCAGCACGAAGCCCATCGCCAGCTCGTAGCTGACCATCTGGGCCGACGCGCGCAGCGCGCCGAGGAACGAGTATTTCGAGTTCGACGCCCAGCCGGCGATGATCACGCCGTACACGCCGACCGAGGTGATCGCCATCACGAACAGCAGCCCGGCGTTGATGTCGGCCAGCGCCAGGCCGGGGCCGAACGGAATCACGGCCCAAGCCGCCATCGCCGGCATCATCACCAGCACCGGCGCGAGGAAATACAGCGGCTTGTCGGCCTGCGCCGGCGCGATCACCTCTTTGAAGATCAGCTTGACCGCGTCCGCCCACGGCTGCAGCAGCCCGCCGTAACCGACGCGGTTCGGCCCCATCCGTACATGCATCCAGCCGATCAGCTTGCGCTCCCACAGGGTCAGGTAGGCGACGCAGATCAGCAACGGCAGCACGATCACGACGATGCGCACCAGCGCCCAGACGGTCGGCCACGCGCCGCCAAAGACTTCGGCACCGAAGGCGGTGATCTCGTCCATCACGCTCTCTCCAGGGCGATCGGACCGAACATCGGCCCCAGCGTGCTGGTCGACGCGAAACCGGCCGGCACACGCACCACGTCGTCCGGCAAGCGGTCGTCCAGCGCGCACTCGAGCAGCGCGCTTGCCGTACCCTGCCGCACGCGCAGTTTGTCGCCGGCGGCAACGCCGAACTTCGCCAGCGTGCGGGCGTTGGCGCTCGCCTGCGGCTGGCGCGCGTCGCGTGTCTTTTGCAGCGACTCGGCGCGGCGCACGATGGGATCGACGGCGTAGATGCCGACGTCGGCAACGCGCTCGACCTCGGTCGCCGCCGGCACCAGCGCCGGCGCCAAATCGATGCGGTTGGAAAGACGGCCGGCGACATCGGCGGGGATGGCAGCGGCGCGCACGGCTTCCGGAGTCTCGAAGTCGAAGCCCGGCAGTCCCAGCTCGGTGCCGAGCACGCGCAGCACCTTCCAGCCGGGACGCGCTTCGCCGAGCGGTCGCACCGTGCCGTTGAAACTCTGCACTCTCCCCTCGCAATTGATGAAAGTGCCCGCGGTCTCGGTGAAAGGCGCGATCGGCAGGATCGCATCGGCGTACTCGAGCGCGCCGTTGCGATAGGCGGAAAACGCGATCACCGTATTGGCAGCCGCGAGCGCCGCGGTCGCCGCCGCCGGATCCGCGGTGTCGTACTCCGGCTCCAGGTTCCACAGCAGATACGCGCGCCGCGGTTGCTCGAGCATCGCGCGCGCGTTGAGCCCGCCGCGCGTCGGCAACGCATCGACCAGATAGCCGCCGACGCTGTTGGCCGCTTCGCCGAGCACGCCCAGTGTGGCGCCGGTGGCATCCGCGATCCATTGCGCCCACGCGTGCAGCTGCGCCGCATGCGGATGCTGAACGGCCGCGTTGCCGAGCAGGATCGCGCTGCGCCGGCCGGACAACAGGCTCTCGGCGATCGCGCGCGCGGACGCACCCGCCGTCACGCCGGCCGCCGGCGCCGCCACGCCTTTCGCCTGTGCGACCGCCGCGGCCACTTCCGCCAGCGCCTGCACCCAGGCCGAAGGCCGCAGAATCGCCTTGGCGGCGACGGGCATCAGCAGATCGTCGTCGGTCGCGTGCAGCAGACTGACCTTGCAGCCGCGCTTGACCGCGGCGCGCACGCGCGCCGCTAGCAGCGGATGATCTTTGCGCAGGAAGGAGCCGATCAGCAGCAGCCGGTCAAGTTCTCCGATCGCGCGCACCGGCATGCCGAGGAAGGGCGCGCCGCGCCGCTTGCCGTCGGCGCTGAAGTCCGACTGCCGTACGCGGAAATCGACGTTGTCGCTGCCCAGCGCGCGCAGCAGCCGCGCCAGCAGAAACAGCTCTTCGAGCGTGCTGCCGCCGCCGGCGAGCGCGCCGACCTGCGCCGCGCCGTGTTCGGCCGTGACTCTCTTGAGGGCATCCACCGTGAACGCCAGCGCCTCGCTCCAATCGACCTCGCGCCAGTGGCCGCCGGTTTTCAGCATCGGCTGCTGCAAGCGGTCGGCCGCGTACAGCCCCTCGTAAGAGAAGCGGTCACGATCGGAGATCCAGCACTCGTTGATCTCTTCGTTCTCCAGCGGCAGCACGCGCAACACGCGCTGGTTCTTCACCTGCACGATCAGGTTGGAGCCGAGCGCGTCGTGCGGGCTGACGCTCTTGCGCCGCGCCAGCTCCCAAGTGCGTGCGGCGTAGCGGAACGGTTTGCTGGTCAGCGCGCCGACCGGGCACAGGTCGATCATGTTGCCGGACAACTCGGAATCCACGGTGCGATCGACGAAGGCCAGGATCTCCGAGTGTTCGCCGCGGCCGGCCATCCCAAGCTCCATGATGCCGGCGATCTCCTGCCCGAAGCGCACGCAGCGCGTGCAGTGGATGCAACGCGTCATCTCTTCGGCCGCGATCAACGGACCGAGGTACTTGCGGAAAACGACGCGCTTCGGCTCCGCATAGCGTGACGAAGAGCCGCCGTAGCCGACCGCCAGATCCTGCAATTGACATTCGCCGCCCTGATCGCAGATCGGGCAGTCGAGCGGATGGTTGATCAGCAGGAACTCCATCACGCCCTTTTGCGCCTGCTTGGCGCGGGCATTGGCCGTGTGCACGACCATGCCCGCCGTAGCCGGCGTCGCGCACGCCGGCAGAGGCTTCGGCGCCTTCTCGACGTCGACCAGGCACATGCGGCAATTGGCGGCGATCGACAGCTTCTTGTGGTAGCAGAAGTGCGGGACGTAGATGCCGAGCTTGCGCGCGGCATCCATCAGTGTGCTGCCCTCGGGCACTTCGACTTTGCGGCCGTCGATCTGGACTTCGACCATCGCTCTCGTTCTCTATACGTAGGCCGGCACGACACACCGCTTGTGCTCGATGTGGTGCTCGAACTCGCTGCGGAAATGCTTGATGAAAGCGCGCACCGGCATCGCGGCGGCGTCGCCCAACGCGCAGATCGTGCGGCCCTGAATGTTGTCGGCGACGGAGTTCAGCAGATCCAGATCCTCCGGCCGTCCTTGCCCGTGCTCGATCCGGTGCACCACGCGGTACAGCCAGCCGGTGCCCTCGCGGCAGGGGGTGCACTGGCCGCAGCTCTCCTCGAAATAAAAGTAAGAAAGCCGCTCCAGGCACTTCACCATGCAGCGCGTTTCGTCCATCACGATCACGGCGCCGGAGCCGAGCGCGGAACCGACCTTGGCGATCGAGTCGTAGTCCATGTCGGTCGCCATCATCACGTCGCCCGGAACGACCGGCATCGACGAGCCGCCGGGGATCACGGCTTTGATCTTCCTGCCGCCGCGCATGCCGCCGGCGAGTTCCAGCAGTTTGGCGAACGGCGTGCCGAGAGGCACTTCGTAATTGCCGGGCCGCTCGACGTCGCCGGACACGGAAAAGATCTTGGTGCCGCCGTTGTTCGGCCGCCCACGCGCGAGGAACGCATCGCCGCCCTCGTTGATGATGAACGGCACGGCAGCGAAGGTCTCGGTGTTGTTGATGGTCGTCGGCTTGCCGTACAGACCGTAGCTGGCCGGAAACGGAGGTTTGAAGCGCGGCTGGCCCTTCTTGCCCTCCAGCGACTCGAGCAGCGCCGTTTCTTCGCCGCAGATGTAGGCGCCGTAGCCGTGGGCGGCGTACAGATCGAAGGAAAAATCCGACCCCATCACCCGCTTGCCGAGATACCCGGCCGCGTAGGCCTCCTCCAGCGCCTCCTCGAAGCGCTTGTAGACCTCCCAGATCTCGCCGTGGATGTAGTTGTAGCCGACCGTGGCACCGGTCGCGTAACCCGCGATCGCCATGCCCTCGATCACGATGTGCGGGTTGTAGCGCAGGATGTCGCGATCCTTGAACGTCCCCGGCTCGCCCTCGTCGGAGTTGCAGACCATGTACTTCTGCCCGGCGAACTGGCGCGGCATGAAGCTCCACTTCAAGCCGGTCGGGAAGCCCGCGCCGCCGCGCCCGCGCAACGCCGACTTCTTCACCTCGGCGATTACCGCCTCGGGCGCGATTTTCTCGCTCAGGATCTTGCGCAGCGCCGAGTAACCGCCGCGGCGCTCGTAGTCCTTCAGCCGCCAGTTGCTGCCGTCCAGCCCGGCCAGGATGATTGGTTGGATGTGCCGCCCGTGAAAGCAGGTCGAAGCGCTCATCGTTGCGCCGCCCCTTTCAGTTCGTCGAGCAGTGCGTCGAGCTTCTCGTCGGTCATGAAGCTCTCCATGCGCGTGTTGTTGACGAGCAGCACCGGCGCATCGCCGCAGGCGCCCATGCATTCGCCCTCTTTCAGAGTGAAGCAGCCGTCGGCCGAGGTTTCGTTGAAGTCGATGCCGAGCCGCTTCTTCAAGTGAGCGGCGGCGCGCGTGCCGCCCGACAACGCGCACGGCAAATTGGTGCAGACGGTGATCTTGAAGCGGCCGACCGGCTGCGTGTTGTACATCGAGTAGAAGGTCGCCACTTCGTACACCGCGATCGGCGGCATCTCCAGATACGCAGCGACTTCCTCGATCACCTCGCGCGACACCCACCCCAGCTCGGTCTGCGCGATCGCCAGCGCCGCGATCACCGCCGATTGCTTGTGCTCGGCCGGGTACTTGGCGATTTCGCGGTCGATCGCGCGGTACGCGTCGGCCGACAGTTGTCGTTTGGCTTGGGGGACCGCGCTCATCGATCGATTTCCCCGAACACGATGTCCTGCGTGCCGATGATGGTCACCGCGTCGGCGATCATGTGGCCGCGTGCCATCTCTTCGAGCGCCTGCAGGTGAACGAAGCCGGGCGCGCGGATCTTCATCCGGTACGGTTTGTTCGCGCCGTCCGAGATCAGGTAGATGCCGAACTCGCCTTTCGGGTGCTCCACCGCCGCGTACGCCTCGCCCGGCGGCACGTGGAAGCCTTCGGTAAAGAGCTTGAAGTGATGAATCAGCTCTTCCATGTTCGACTTCATTTCCAGGCGGGACGGCGGCGCCACCTTGTGGTTGTCGGTCATCACCGGGCCGGGATTCGCGCGCAGCCAGTCGACGCACTGTTTGATGATGCGGTTGCTCTGCCGCATCTCCTCCACCCGCACCAGATAGCGGTCATAGCAATCGCCGTTCTTGCCGACCGGTACGTCGAATTCGACCCGGTCGTAGACCTCGTACGGCTGCTTCTTGCGCAGGTCCCATGCGATGCCGGAGCCGCGCAGCATCGGTCCGGTGAACCCGAGCGCCAGCGCGCGCTCCGGCGGCACGACGCCGATGCCGACCAGGCGCTGCTTCCAGATCCGGTTGTCGGTGAGCAGGGTTTCGTATTCGTCGACGTACTTCGGGAAGCGGCGCGTGAAATCCTCGATGAAATCGAGCAGCGAGCCCTGACGGTTCTCGTTCAGGCGCGCGGTCTCCTTCGCGCTGCGGTACTTCGACGGTAGGTACTGCGGCATGCGGTCCGGCAGATCGCGGTACACGCCGCCCGGGCGGTAGTACGCCGCATGCATGCGCGCGCCGGACACCGCTTCGTACATGTCGAACAGGTCTTCGCGTTCGCGGAACGCGTACAGGAACACCGCCATCGCGCCCACGTCCAGCCCGTGCGCGCCGATCCACAACAGATGGTTAAGCAAGCGCGTGATCTCGTCGAACATCACGCGGATGTACTGCGCGCGCAGCGGAACCTCGATGCCGAGCAGCTTCTCGATCGCCATCACGTAGGCGTGCTCGTTGGCCATCATCGACACATAGTCGAGACGGTCCATGTACGGCACCGACTGCAGGTAAGTGCGCGTCTCGGCCAGCTTCTCGGTCGCCCGGTGCAGCAGCCCGATGTGCGGATCGGCGCGCTGGATCACCTCGCCGTCCAGCTCCAGCACCAGCCGCAGCACGCCGTGCGCGGCCGGATGCTGGGGACCAAAATTGAGCGTGTAGTTCTTGATTTCAGCCATGCGACTCACCGGCTGCGGCGCAAAGAGCGCGCTCAATTTCGTCGAAGGCCAACTTGCGCGCAGCGCAAGTCAAGCGCGGCGAAGCCGCGCGGCCGGCGACAAAATTCAACGTGTCGTTCTCGATCTCGGCCATCGCCTCAGCGCCCGATGCCGTAGTTGTCCTCGCGCACGACGCGCGGCGTGATCTCGCGCGGCTCGATCGTGACCGGCTGATAGATCACGCGCTTCTGCTCCGGGTCGTAGCGCATCTCGACGTATCCGGAGATCGGGAAGTCCTTGCGGAACGGGTGGCCGACGAAGCCGTAGTCGGTCAGGATGCGCCGCAGGTCCGGATGCCCTTCGAAGACGATGCCGAACAGATCGAACGCCTCGCGCTCGAACCAGCCGACCGACGGCCACACGTCGATCGCGGACGCGATCAGCGGCAGATCGTCGTCCGGGCAGAACGCGCGCACGCGCAGCCGCCAGTTGTGGGTCAGCGACAGCAGATGAAGAACCACGGCGAAGCGTTTGCCTTCCCAGCGGCCATTGCCGTAGACCGAGTAATCCACACCGCACAGGTCGATGCATTGCTCGAAACGCAGCCGCGCATCGTCGCGCAGCGTGCGGATCACTGCCGGATAGTCGCCGGCGTCGACCACCAGCGTGACCTCGCCCAGCGCCACCGCGAGCTCGCGCGCGCGCTCGCCCAGCGCCGCCTGCAGGTTCGCGGCCAGTGTTTCGGTTCGGCTCATCAGCGGGCGATCGTGTTGGTGCGACGGATCTTGTTCTGTAGCTGGATCAGGCCGTAGATCAGCGCCTCCGCGGTCGGCGGGCAGCCCGGCACGTAGATGTCGACCGGTACGATGCGGTCGCAGCCGCGCACCACCGAATACGAGTAGTGGTAGTAGCCGCCGCCGTTCGCGCACGACCCCATCGAAACGACCCAGCGCGGCTCGGCCATCTGGTCGTACACCTTGCGCAGCGCCGGCGCCATCTTGTTGCACAACGTCCCGGCCACGATCATCACGTCCGACTGGCGCGGACTGGGCCGGAACATGATGCCGAAGCGGTCGAGGTCGTAGCGCGAAGCGCCCGCATGCATCATCTCGACCGCGCAGCACGCCAGTCCGAAGGTCATCGGCCACATCGAGCCGGTCTTGCTCCAGTTGACCAGTTTGTCGACCGTCGTAACGACGAAACCCTCGTTCATCGCGCCCATAAGCCACCTCGCCTCATTCCCAATCGAGCGCGCCCTTCTTCCATTCGTACAGGAAGCCGATCGTCAGGATCGCCAGGAAAATCATCATCGCCCAGAAGCCGGTGCTCCACGCGCCCAAATCGCCGAGGACGACCGCCCACGGGAACAGGAACGCGATCTCGAGATCGAACAGGATGAACAGGATCGCGACCAGGTAGTAGCGCACGTCGAACTTCATGCGCGCGTCTTCGAATGCCTCGAAGCCGCACTCGTACGGCGACAGCTTTTCCGGATCCGGTTTGCGCGGCCCGAGCAACGCGCCGACCACCAGAGGCCCGGCACCGACCGCCAGGCCGACGAAGATGAACAGCAGTACTGGCAGGTACGAATCGAGATTCATCGGTGAACTCACCGGGCCGCGTTGCCTTGGGTTCGGACGGTCGCGCCGACCGCGCTTGTTCGTGGTGCCGACGGTGAGACTCGAACTCACACGGCTTGCGCCGCCACCCCCTCAAGATGGTGTGTCTACCAATTCCACCACGTCGGCAAACGAGCGCGATTGTAGTTCAATCATCGGCGCCACCTCGCCCCGGCGCGCGACAATCCGCGATCGCGCTTGACACAGACCAAGCGCGTGCGGAGCGAGCGCAACGCTACTTCGGGATCTCGCCCGATTTCGGGATCTCGCCCGCTTTACCGCTGGCAGGCGCCGGAACTTCCTTCGCTGCGTCCTTGCCGGCCTCCGGCTGCACCGCCTTCATCACACCGCCTTCGTCCTGCGGCGCGCGCTGCGCGGTGCCGCTGTAAGCGAGGCCGAGCGTGACGAGGAAGAACACGGTCGCCAGCACCGCCGTGCTGCGCGACAGGAAGTTCGCCGAGCCGGTCGCACCGAACAGGCTGCCGGAAGCACCGCCGCCGAACGCCGCCCCCATGTCGGCGCCCTTGCCGTGCTGAAGCAGCACCAGAATGATGATCGCCAGCGCGCAGACGACCTGCACCACGATCAGTAACGTGACCCACCAAGCCATTCCGATCCTCCCTATTTCGCCGCCGCGCAGATCGCGAGGAAATCGCGCGCGACCAGTGATGCGCCGCCGATCAGTCCGCCGTCGATGTCGGCCTGCGCGAACAGTTCCGCCGCATTGGACGGCTTGACGCTGCCGCCGTACAGGATGCGCACGCGGGAAGCGGCGTCGCGGTCCGCGTGCGCCAGTTGCGCGCGGATCGCGGCGTGCACCTGCTGCGCCTGCGCCGGCGTGGCCGTACGGCCGGTGCCGATCGCCCACACCGGCTCGTAGGCGATCGCGCCGCGTTCGAGTTCGGCCACGCTCGCGCACGCCAACACGGCGTCCAGCTGCCGCGCGACGACCTCGAGCGTACGGCCGGCGTCGCGCTCGGCCAGCGTCTCGCCGACGCACACGATCGGCCGCAAGCCGAGCGCCAGCGCCCGCGCGGCTTTGGCCGCCACGATCGCATCGGTCTCGCCGTGCAATGCCCGTCGCTCCGAGTGGCCGACGATCACCCAGCGGCAGCGGATGTCGACCAGCATCTCGCCCGCCACGTCGCCGGTATACGCGCCTGGCTCCCGCTCGCTCATGTCCTGCGCCCCGGCTTCGGTGGCGCAGCCGGCGAGCCCCTCGACCAGTTGCGACAGGTAAACGAACGGCGCACACACCACGGTGTCGCACGCGACCGGTTGCGACGTGAACTCGGCCACCCACGCGGCGTTCGCGGCGCGCGAACCGTTCATTTTCCAATTGGCGGCGACCAGTGGGCGGCGATTCATCGCGGTCACGCAGCGGCAACGTCGCCCGCCTGCGGCGCGACGTCGAGAACGATCTTGCCGATGTGCTGGCTCGACTCCATCAGCGCGTGCGCGGCCGCCGCGTCGGTGAGGGGGAAGCGCTTGAACACCATCGGCTTGATGCGCTTGGCTTCGAGCAGCGGCCAGACCGCCGCGCGCAGCCGCCGCGCAATCGCGCTCTTGAACTCGACCGAACGCGGGCGCAAAGTGGAGCCAGTGATCGTCAGCCGTCGACGCAGCACGGCGCCGCAGTCGATCTGCGCGCGGGCGCCGCCGAGGATGGCGATGATCACGAGGCGGCCGTCATCCGCCAGACACTCGACTTCGCGCGGCACGTAGTCGCCGGCCACCATGTCGAGGATCACGTCCACGCCGCGGCCGCCGGTCGCCTCCTTGACGACGGCAGCGAAGTCCTCGGTCCGGTAGTTGATCGCCCGCCGGGCGCCCAAGCGCTCGCAGGCGCGGCACTTCTCCTCCGACCCCGCCGTCGCGAACACGGTGTGCCCAAACGCGGCGGCGAGCTGGATCGCGGTCACGCCGATGCCGCTCGTGCCGCCCTGAACGAGCAGCGTTTCGCCGGGCGCCAACTGTGCGCGATCGAACACGTTCGACCACACCGTGAAGTAGGTCTCGGGCAAGGCGGCCGCCTCGGCGAAGCTCAAGCCGCGCGGCACCGGCAGCAGTTGCCCGAGCGGGGCGACGCAGTACTCGGCGTAGCCGCCGCCGGCGACCAGCGCGCACACGGCATCGCCGACGCGCCAATCGCTTCCTGCGAGATCGCCGCCCTCGATGACTCCGGCGACTTCCAGCCCCGGGATATCCGGCGCGCCCGGCGGCGGCGGATAGGCACCGCGCCGCTGCAGCACGTCCGGACGATTGACGCCGGCCGCGTACACGCGGATCAGCACTTCGCCGGCGCGCGGCTCCGGCGGCGGCCGCTCGGCGAGGCGCAGCACCTCCGGCCCGCCGGGCGCGGTGATTTCGATGGCCTTCATCGATGCCCGGTCAGCCTTGCGCGGCGGGCTGCGCCGCCGGCTCGCCGGCC
>DATLZG010000131.1:0-2231 GCA_035574095.1 Burkholderiaceae bacterium
CGGGCGCGCGTTGCTGGCGCTGGCGTGGAGCCTGCTGGCGCTGGGGTTGGCAAGCGCGCTGTCGCCGCTGGCCATCGCCGACGAAGGCGCGCACGACCGCTTCACCAACGTGCTCGAGTGGTGGGGCGCGTCCGTCATCACCGTGTTTTTCTTCATCCTCGCGCGCGCCTGGCGGCTGACGCGCTTCCGCGCCCGGCTCGAAGCGCGCTGAACGCCGCGCCGCGCGCGAGGGGGCCGAGCGCCGCTGAGCCGCGCGTTTGCGCACCGGTGGCGCGGCCGGCGCCGCGGTTGCCGCGTGTAAAGTCCGCGCGCCGCTCGAGAAACCGGAAACACGGAGTCGGGGCATGCCCGCCCAGGAATACCTGCGTCGCATATTGAACGCGCGCGTCTACGACGTTGCCGAGGAATCGCCGCTTGAGCTGGCGCCGCAGTTGAGCGCGCGCCTGGAAAACACCGTGCTGTTGAAGCGCGAGGACCTGCAGCCGGTGTTCTCGTTCAAGCTGCGCGGCGCCTACAACAAGATGGTCAATTTGCCGGCCGAGCAGCTGAAGCGCGGCACGATCGCCGCCTCGGCCGGCAACCACGCACAGGGCGTGGCGCTGGCGGCGCAGAAGCTCGCCTGCCGTGCCACCATCGTGATGCCGGTGACGACACCGCAGGTCAAGGTCGATGCGGTGCGCGCGCGCGGCGCGGAAGTCGTGCTGCACGGCGACTCCTACTCGGACGCCTACGCGCACGCGCTCGAGCTGCAGGCCAGGCACCGCTACACCTTCGTGCACCCGTTCGACGATCCCGACGTGATCGCCGGCCAGGGCACGATCGGCATGGAGATCCTGCGCCAGCACCACCCGGCCGAGCACGGGCCGCTGCACGCGATTTTCTGTCCGATCGGCGGCGGGGGCCTGGCCTCGGGTGTCGCCGCCTTCGTCAAGGCGCTGCGCCCGGAGGTCAAGGTGATCGGCGTGCAGACCGTCGATTCGGACGCGATGAAGCGCTCGCTTGCCGCCGGACGGCGCACGCAGTTGCACGACGTGGGGCTGTTTTCCGACGGCACCGCCGTGCGCATGGTGGGCGAAGAGACCTTCCGCCTGTGCCGGCAGTTCGTCGACGAGGTGATCACGGTCGATACCGACGCCATCTGCGCCGCGATCAAGGACGTGTTCCAGGACACGCGCTCGATCCTGGAGCCGGCCGGGGCGCTCGCCATCGCCGGCGCCAAGGCTTATGTCGAACGCGAAAAACTCAAGCACAAAACGATCGTTGCGATCGCCAGCGGCGCCAACATGAACTTCGACCGCCTGCGCTTCGTGGCCGAGCGCGCCGAAGTGGGCGAGCGGCGCGAGGCCGTATTCGCGGTCACGATTCCGGAGGAGCGCGGCAGCTTCAAGCGATTCTGCGCGCTGGTGGGCAACCGCAATGTCACCGAGTTCAACTACCGCATCTCGGATGCCAAGGTCGCGCACATCTTCGTCGGTTTGCAGATATTCAAACCGTCGGACGCGGCGATGCTGGCGCGCACGTTCGAGCGCGCCGGCTTTCCGACGCTGGATCTGACCGACGACGAATTCGCCAAGCTGCACCTGCGGCACATGATCGGCGGGCGTTCGCCTCTGGCCGAGCACGAACTGCTGTACCGCTTCGAGTTCCCGGAGCGCCCCGGCGCGCTGATGAAGTTCCTGGAGAGCATGTCGCCGAACTGGAACATCTCGCTGTTCCACTATCGCAACCAGGGCGCCGACTATGGCCGCATCCTGGTCGGCATCCAGGTGCCGCCGAACGAAAAGCGCCAATTCCGCGAGTTCCTCGCCACGCTCGGCTACCGCCACTGGGACGAGAGCGCCAACCCGGCCTATCGGCTGTTCCTCGCCTAGTTCGCCGTCGGATTTTCGGTTGCCGGCGCGCGCGGCGCCGCGGCGCGATGCGGCCCGCTCGACGCGAACGACAAAAACGGAGGCGACGGTGAGCGAGTTCGGCGCGAACGCCGGTTGCTGCGAAGACAAGTGGCTCGAGTTCCTGGCGACCGAGCCGCGCTTGCGGGCCGAGTTGCGGCGCGCGGTGCTGGACGACGAAACCCCGGTCGGCCGCATGCAGCGCATCGAAGCGCACGCCGGTTACTGGTGGCTGCTCGCCGCGGCGCTGTTCACCTGGATCGTGAGCTGAAGGACGAAGCGGCCGCGGACGAACGCGGATCGCACGGGGCGCTTTCCAATCCGTGTGATCCGTGGAATCCG
>DATLZG010000132.1:0-5428 GCA_035574095.1 Burkholderiaceae bacterium
CGTGGCAGCAACGCCCGCCGGTGTACGCGGGCGCGGAACCGAAGCTCGACCTCTGGCAAGTGATGCAGACGATCGGCAGCGAGCTGCCCGCGGACACGATCGTCACCAACGGCGCCGGCAACTTCGCCACGTGGGCGCATCGCTTCCATCGCTACACCGGGCTGCGCACGCAACTGGCGCCCACCGCCGGCAGCATGGGTTACGGGCTGCCGGCCGCCGTCGCGGCGAAGATCGCCGCGCCCGAGCGCACGGTCGTCACGATCGCCGGCGACGGCGAATTCATGATGACGGTGCAGGAACTCGCCACCGCCGTCCAGTATCGCGCCGGCGTGATCGCGATCGTCTTCAACAACGGCATGTACGGCACGATCCGCATGCATCAGGAGCGCGAGTTCCCCGGCCGCGCTTACGCGACGACGCTCGCCAACCCGCGCTTCGATCTGCTGGCGCAGGCTTTCGGTTGCTTCGGAGCGGTCGTGGAAACGACCGCGCAGTTCGCGCCGGTGCTGGCGCAGGCAGCAGCACACGCACGCGAGAAGCGCTTGCCGGCGGTTATCGAACTGGCGTGCGATCCGGAGGTCATCACTCCCAACGCCACGCTCGCGGCGATCCGCGCCACGGCGCAGCCGCGCCGTTGAGCGCGAGCCGCGCGGTAGCGTCGCTTAAGGGGTCACTCCTGAACCGGGGGAAGACCCGTTCCCGAATTTTTGCAGTCGGTCGCCAGAAGACGCGAGGCGTGGCCGATGCGGCCCTCGCGCGCTGCCGCAATACTCGGTGCCCGACAGAGCGAAGAAGGAACTCAGGGGCGGAGCGCAAACCGTTGCCGGAAAGGAGCCATGCGCCACGTCGTCGTCATCGGACCGCAGCCGCCGCTGGTGTCGTTCTGCAGCGGATCCTACGCGCGCCAGCTCGGCGAACGGCTCGCCGTCGAAGCGACCGCGCTCCAGCAACTGCCGGTCGCGGCTTTTGCCACCGACGCCGGAGCGCTCGCGGGCAGGCCGTCGGTGGCTTGCCTGCCGGGCGCCGACACCGTGATCTGGCTGCGCTTCACGCCTGACGTGTACCTGCGCGACTGGATCGCCGGCATCGTCGATCGGCTTCTGAATGGCAGCGCCGCCGCCGAGCGACGCAAATTGCGCGCGCGCCCGCGCGACGTCTGCCGCGCAGCGCTGGCGTATCTCCTCTTGCCACCCGTCGATCCCCGCGACATCGCCGCCCGCCAGCCGAGCCTGCGCGTGGTCGAACTGAACAGTCCGTCGCAGGCGCGCTTCTGGCTGCGGATGAACGAAGAGCGGCTGCGCGAGCAAGCGCGGCCGTAGCGCGCCGCTCAAAGAAAAACCCGCGGGGATTGCCCGCGGGTTTCTCGCTTCCGCCGCTTCGGACTAGAACTTCGCGTTCACGCGCAACGTGAACGTACGGCCCAGCGGGTCCGTGAAGCGCGGATCGTAGTTGCTCTGGAACGTGACCGCCTGATTCGAGTACGGCGGCTCCGTATCGAACAGGTTCTTCACGCCGGCGGCCAGCGTCAGGTACTTCACCGGCGTCCACGTCACCGACACGTCGACCAGCGAGTACTGCTTGACCTTCAGGCTCGGATCCTGGTCGTAATAGCCGGACTTGTGGCGATTGGCGACCGTCGCGCCCCAGTTGCCGGCGCTCCAGTTGATCTGCAGGTTGTGCGACCAACGGAAGATCGGCCCCGCATCGACGAAGTCGCCGACGTTGTCGACATAGGCACCGCCGCGCTCGCGCTGGTACTTGTACTTGGTGATGTAGGTGCCCTCCAACGAGACCGCGAACGCGCCGTACGGTCCGGTCGGGAACCGATAGCCCAGCGCGACGTCGATGCCGCTGGTGCTGATCTTGCCCAGGTTCTCCGTCGGCGTGTCGATGTAGGCGATCGGATCGTAGGTCGGGAAGTTCAGGCACACGTCGATCGCCGCGCGCTCGGCGGGTGAGGCCTGGCTGCAGCGGACGATGCGGCTGGCGTACTTCGACGGGTTGTCGAAAATCGCCTGCTCGGGCAGCTGGTTGATCTGGTCGCGGACGTTGATCCACCACAGATCGATACCGATCGTCGCCGACCGGACCGGCTCGAACACCACGCCCAACGTCGCCGTCTTCGACTTTTCGGGATCGAGGGAGTCAGCCGAGCGACCGTAGCCGACCGGTCCGCCGAACCGCTGTTGGACCTGCTGATCGCACACCACGCCCGCGCTCGCCGGCGGCACCGCGGTACCGTTCGGGCACAGCACCGGGTCGTTGTACGCGTTGGCCGTGAACGTGAACTGCTGCGGCTGATAGATGTCGTACAGCGTCGGCGCGCGGAAACCGGTGTTCGCGGACGCGCGCACCAGGAACTGCCGGGTCGGCTGATAGCGCAGCGCCACCTTCGGATTGAAGGTATTGCCGAAATCGCTATAGCGGTCGAAGCGCCCGGCGACGGTCGCTTCCAGTCCGCGTGCGATCGGAATGCCGAACTCGGCGAAGGCCGCGTAGACCTTGCGGTCGCCCTGTGTATCGGCCGCCAATTCGAGGCCAGAGCTGGCGGCCTGCCGGGCGATGTCTTGCAGGTCGAAATTGAACTTTTCCTTACGCCACTCGACGCCGGCCGCCATCGCCAACGGACCTGCCGCCAACTGCGCCAGGTCCTTGTTGACGCGCGCATCGACCGAGGTGACGTCACCCTCCGCTTTCAGCACCGACCCCAGGATCTTCGCCGACTGCAACGCCGCCTCGCCGGCCGGGGTTTGCGGGCCGAACGGATTGATCGTGCCCGCGAGGATGCCGTTTTGCACGGCGTCGTAGTTGATGTAGCCGTTGGTGAACGTGTCTTCGCTCTCGTTCTTGCCTTTGTAGACACCCGCCTTGTAGTCCCAGCCGGCGCCGAACGAGCCTTGGATGTCGATCACGCCGCGCTGGGCGACGGTTTCGTTCTCGTTGGTCCGCTTGCCGGCGGGCACCGTACGCCAGTTCACCACGTTCACGCCGCCGCCCGGCTCGTTGTCCGGAGCACCCGGCGGATAGTTCGGGTGCGAGCGCGGAATGATCATGCTGACCGGCGTCGGCGCGACCTTGTTGATGGTCTCGTTGCGGGCATACAGGTACTCGATACCGAGGAGCGTGCCCGGAGCGAGTTGGATCGAACCGCGCCCGAGCACCGAAAGCTGCTCGTTCTCGGGAACGATGTCGATGTCGCGCACGAAGTCGTAGCGGCACGCGGTGCCCGCCGCGTTCGGAATCGAACTCGGCGGATTGCAGTTCGGCAGCGACGGTTCGAAGCCGTTGACGTCGCCCGGGAAGCTGGTGCCGCTGGTGCGGAACTGACCGCGCTCGGGCACCACACCCGAGGCGGAGAAGCGGCGCTGCGGCGCCTCGACGACATCCTGTTTGCGCAGGTCGACCACGCCCATCACGTTGAAGCGGTTCTGCTGCAGCGAGCCGAAGCCGCCAGCGAGGCTGGCGCGCTTGGTCGTACCGCCTTCCTGCTGTGGTTTCTGATACTCGGCGCCGACATCGACGCCGGAGAAATCGCGCCGAGTGATGAAGTTGATCACCCCACCGATCGCGTCCGTACCGTAGATCGCGGAGGCACCGTCGCGCAGCACCTCGATGCGGTCGATCGCCGCCAGCGGGATGCTGTTCAGGTCCACCGAGCCGCTGTCGTAAGCATGGTTGACGATGCGCCGGCCGTTCAGCAGCACCAGCGTCTTGTTGCCGCCGAGACCGCGCATGCTGGCTTCGGCCTGGCCGCCGGTGGTCGCCCCGATGCCCTGGCTGATGCCGAGGGTCGACTGGCTGGCAGCGATGCGGCCGACCGCTTGTTCCGCCGTCGTCACCCCCTGCCGGACCAATTCTTCCGCGCGGATGATGGTGACCGGCAGCGCCGTTTCCGCATCCACCCGCAGCAGCGACGAGCCGGTGATCTCGACGCGCTCCAGCGTCTGTTGCGCCAGTGCCGCCAGCGGGGCGACGGCGACGAGGCCGGCCCCGAAGGCGGCGCTCACAGCCGCTGCCACTTTCTTGCGATCAAACATGTTTCCCCCTTGTCTTCAGTTCGTGCCGCGATGGCATGACGGGCGGCGCCCGACACATGCCCGCGTACGCCCGCGACATTAGCCAAAGATGCAACGAACCGGTCATGCGGACCGCAAGAACGGGGGCCCTGAGACGCAATGCGTTGCGGCGGACCAACGGACACCCAGACCGCACTGCGCAAAAGTCCGTCGGCGCTCGGCCGCGCAGTCAGGCCGGTGCAACGCCGAAGTCGCGCGCATACGCGCGCACGATGCCGGCGAAGTCCGCGTCGCGGGCAAACCCCATGCCGTCGGCGCGCGGCGTTTCGAACCGCGCCGGCCACGTGCGCACGATGCGTTCGATCGCCTCGTCGCGCTCGAACTTCACCCGCGCCACCGCGGCGTCGCCGCCGACCTCCCGCAGCGCTTCCAGCGCCTGCGCCACCGTGACCGTCAGCCCCGGCAGGTTGACCGCGCGATAGCTGCCCCAGGCCTGTTCCGGCAGCTCGTGGGCGTGGACGAAGGCGGCCACCGCCACCTGCGGCGACGACACCCACATCGCGGTTTCCGCAGGCACCGGGCAGATCGCCTCCACTCCGGCCAGCGGCTCGCGGATGATGCCGCTGGCGAAACCGGACGCGGCGGCGTTCGGTTTTCCGGGGCGCACGACGATGGTCGGCAGCCGCACCGCGCGGCCGTCGATGAAGCCCTTGCGCGCGTAGTCGTTGAGCAGGAACTCGCCGATCAGCTTCTGCATGCCGTAGCTGGTCTGCGGCCGCGGCGGCGTGTCGTCGGTCACCACCTCCGGCAAGGGCGCCCCGAACACGGCCACGCTGCTGGCGAACACGACGCGGGTGCGCGCGGTCTGCGCGCGGCAGATTTCCAGCAGCGCGCGCGTGCCGTCCAGGTTCACGCGCATGCCGAGGTCGAAGTCCGCCTCCGCGCCGCCACTGACCACGGCGGCGAGGTGAAACACGCTGTCGGTGTCGCGCCCCAGCACGTGGCCGAGGAACTGCGCGTTGGCCATGTCGCCGACCACGTAGCCGACGCGCTCGTCGACGAACAGCTTGCCCGTTTGTGTCTGGTCGATCGAGACGATCTGCTCGATCTCGTACTCGGCCCCATCGCTGCGCGTCAGCCGTCCGCGCGCGCACAACGCGCGGATCAGCATCTGGCCGAGAAAGCCGGCGCCGCCGGTCACCACCACTTTCATTTCCGTCTCCTCGGTCGCACGTTCAGGCGTCGCCGCCGGTGGCCGCCAGCGCGCGCGCGAAAAAATCCACCGCGCCGAAGTTACCGGACTTCAGCGCCAGCGCCAGCGGCGCCGGCTCGGCGGCGTACAGCACCGGCACGCCGGGATCGATTTCGGCACCAACCGTCAGCAGCCTGCAGCCCAAGGCCGCGACCACCGC
>DATLZG010000133.1:0-2624 GCA_035574095.1 Burkholderiaceae bacterium
TGACCTCGATCGGCTTCACCCTCGCTCCTAGCGCCGCGACCGCGGGGCGCGAAATTTTCTCACCGCGCCCGCGGCCGGCGCGTGAACTTTCGGCATTGCAGCCGCAGCAACGGCGCGCATAATCACGCGGCGGCACGTCGAAACATCCTGTTGTGAGGGGCGCACAGTGAGTTCCACCGAGCAGATGATCGCCGCCATCGGCGATCCGATGGTGCGCGAGTTGGCTACGCGCGGCCAGACGCGCAGCTTTCCGAAGAACACCGTGATCATCAACGAAGGCGATCGCGGCGACTCGCTGTTCGTGATCCTGTCCGGCAAGGTCAAGGTGTACGTGTCGGACGACGACGGCCGCGAGATGATCCTCGACATCCACGGCCCGGGCGACTACGTCGGCGAAATGTCGCTCGACGGCCGCCCGCGATCGGCCTCGGTGATGACGCTGGAGCCGACCACCTGCGCGGTGGTCACGCGCGATGCGCTGCGGGAAGCGATCGCGCAGAACCCCGACGTCGCGATGGCGCTGATCTCCACGCTGATCGACCGCGCGCGCATCGCCACCGACAACGTGAAGAACCTGGCGCTGATGGACGTGTACGGCCGCGTCGCGCGGCTGCTGCTGTCGCTCGCGAAGGAGCAGCCGGACGGCAAGCTGGTCGTGCCCGAACGCATGACGCAGCAGGACATCGCCGACCGCGTCGGCGCGTCGCGCGACATGATCAGCCGCATTTTCAAGGACCTGACGATCGGCGGCTACGTCAGCGTGGTCGACCGCGTGATCACGATCAACCGCAAGCCGCCGGCGCGCTGGTAGCCGCGGCCGATGCAAGACCCGACCGACGAACGGTTCGCGCGCGCGTTGCATCACGCCGCGCAGGCGGTGCGGCCGAACGAGCCGCTCGCGCCGCCGATCGTCGCCAGCAGCGTCTATCACCTGCCCGGCGAGCCCGCCGGGCCGTACCAGTACGGGCGGTGGTCGAACCCGACCTGGAGCGCGCTCGAAGAAGCGCTCGCGGTCCTGGAGGACGCGCCGGTCGTGATCCTGCCGTCAGGGATGGCGGCGGTGGCAGCCGTGTACTACGCGCTGCTGCGCGCCGGCGATCGCGTGCTGCTGCCGGCCGACGGCTACTACGTGACGCGCGCGCTCGCCGAGCAGTATCTGGCGCCGTTCGGCGTGGTCGCCGCCACCGTGCCCACCGCGGAATTGGCGCGCGCCGACTTCACCGGCGTGCGGCTGGTGTGGATCGAGACGCCCTCGAATCCCGGGCTGGACCTGGCCGACATCGCCGAGGTCGCCGCGCGCGCCCATGCCGCCGGCGCGCTGGTCGTCGTCGACAACACTACGGCCACGCCGCTCGGCCAGCGACCGCTGGAACTGGGAGCGGACATCGTCGTGTCGTCCGATACGAAAACGGTCAACGGTCATTCGGACGTGCTGTTCGGGCACGTGGCCGCGCGCGACGCGGCGCTCGTCACGCGCATGCGTGAGTGGCGCAAGATGGCGGGCGCCATCCCGGGCCCGTTCGAGGCGTGGCTCGTGCTGCGCGGACTGGAAACGCTCGAGGTGCGCTTCGAGCGCATGTGCGCGACGGCGGCCGCGCTGGCCGAACGGCTGGCTGCGCATCCGCGCGTGCGCGCCGTGCGGTATCCCGGACTGCCTTCGCATCCGGCGCACGAGCTGGCACGGCGGCAGATGCGGCGCTTCGGTGCTCTGATCGGACTGACGCTGGCGGATCGCGCGGCCGCCGACGCCTTCATCGGCGCCTGCCGCTTCGTGCGCGCCGCCACCAGTTTCGGCGGCGTGCATAGCGCGGCGGAGCGGCGCGCGCGCTGGGGCGATGCCGTGCCTGAGGGCTTCGTCCGCCTGTCGGTCGGCTGCGAGCCGGTCGAAGTGCTGTGGCGCGACCTGCAGGCGGCGCTGGACCGCCTGTAGCGGCGCCGGCGGCCGATGGCGCCATTCACCGAGCGTGTGGCGATCGTCGCCGTGCACGGCGTCGCGGACCAGCGACCCGGCGACACCGTACGCGAGCTGGCGCACCTGCTGTGCCACGGCGGCTCTGGCCCACCGCGTTACGTCGAGGGCGAAGCGCACGCCGTGCTGGTGCCGGTGAGCCCGCTGGCTGCCACCCGCGCCGCGCACGAGACGCAAGCCAAAGATCGACCGGGCCGCCCGAGCGATTTTTTCCTCGCCCAGCGCGACGTCGCCGCCGAGCAAGACCTCGGATTGGCGCTGACCGACCACCTGCTCGCGCGCTATCGCCCCGCCGCGCGCGACGCGGTATACGAGTCGACGCGCATCTCGCTGCAGCGGCGCGCCGATCGGACGGCGGTGGATCTATACGAGCTCTACTGGGCCGACTTCTCGCGCCTGCAACCGGGAGGCATGCGCGCGCTGTCGGCGGCGTATCAGCTCTTTTTTCACCTGAGCACGCTGGCGCGCGATCTCGTCGATCAGGCGGCGCTCGTCGCCGGCGGCGGTGCGCTGCGCGCGCTGCAGCGGCTGCACGCCTGGTCGGCATGGCTGCTGAAGGGGCCGGTGGCGCTGCTGCAGTTGGCGATGCTGTTGCTGGTCGCGTTCGGCGCGCTCGCGCTCGTGCCGCCGACCCAGCACCGTTTCGTGCTCGCGT
>DATLZG010000134.1:0-2079 GCA_035574095.1 Burkholderiaceae bacterium
CGAGGAGCTGCGCGGTTGGGTTCACCTGCTGAACGGCGAAGCCGCGGCGGCAGCCGAAGACGGCCGCCGCATCCTCGCCTTCGTCGCGGCCCAAACCGCGACCGAGCACAACGCCTGGCACCGACTCATGCTCGGCGCAACGGGCGTTTTGTTCACGGGCGACAGACCTCGAGCGGTCGCGATCGCGCTCGAAGCCGTCGACGCGACTCCGCAGCAGTTCGATTTCGTGCGTCTTTACTCCATGCAACTCGCCGCACGCATCTTCGCGTGGGCCGGCGCCGAGGACCGCGCGTTGGACCTGCTCGAAACGCTCTCCGCAGAGTTCCCCGCCTTGGGTCCCGCGGAGATCGTACGCGACCCGCTGTTCTCTAAGCCGCTTGCGGCCAACGCGCGCTACGTTGCATTGCAAGCAAGGCTCGAAAGCGAAATCCGACGCAATCGCGCGCTGTTCGACGAGCAACGGCACTGACGCACGCCCGCGTGCGTATCGCGGACGCCTATTCGTCGAACCCTTCGACGGGCTCGAGACGCAACACGGTACCGTCCGCCGCCGTGCCGGCCGAGCGCAATTCGGTCGCCACGTAGAGATACCCGTCCTGGCTCTGCTGCACGTCGCGAATACGAATGTTGAGCGCACGCAGCAGCGGCTCGCGGCGCTCGGCTTGCGAGGGCTGATTGAACGACACGCGCTGAATGCTCGTACCGTTCAGCGCCCCCACGAGCATGCTGCCGCGCCAGCGCGGAAACTTGTCGCCCGTGTAGAACGCGAGGCTCGACGGGCTGATCGACGGTACCCAGAACATGCGCGGGTCGTCCATGCCGTCGCGGTGATACCACTGCTCCGACGGCAACGAGCCCGTGTAGTTGCGGCCCATCGACGAGCGGCCAGCCGTAGTTGTGGCCCGGCAGCAGAACGTTGACCTCGTCGCCGCCCATGGGGCCGATCTCGGCCTGCCAGAGCACGCCCGTCTCGGGGTTGAACGCGAGGCCGTAACCGTTGCGGTGCCCGTACGTATAGATCTCGGGCTTGGCACCCGCGCGGCCGACGAACGGATTGTCGCGGGGCACGGAGCCGTCGTCGTTGATGCGGCGCATAGGAATTTTAAACGGCCTGATCGTCCGTCCAGTATCCGGCTTGTCGTCGAGCCATCCCTAATGGGATGGGGCTCCTCGTCGACGACGAGTGGCTGTATCGCGAGAATCGCAAGCTCACCGCGCGCCTCAAAGTCGCGAAGTTCAAAGAGCGCGAAGCGGCGATCGAGAACATCGACTATCGCACCCCGCGCGGCTGGCGCAAAACGCAAGTGCTCGAGCTCGCGCAGAACCGCTGGATCACGGCGCACCAATCGGTGCTCGTCACCGGGCCGAGCGGCGCCGGCAAGAGTTACCTCGCGCAGGCCTTCGGCCTCAACGCTTGCCGCAACGGCTTCACCGTGCAGTACGTACGCTTGCCGACGCTGCTCGCGCAGTTCGTCCAGGCGCGCGCCCAGGGAACCTACGACAGGCTGCTCAAACGGTTGTCGAAAACTGCGCTCGTCGTGATCGACGACTTCGGACTCGCGGTCCTTACCGAGGCCGAGAAACAAGACCTGCTCGAAGCCATCGAAGAGCGCTACGGCGTCGGCGCCACGCTCGTCACTTCGCAGCTACCGATCGCCGGACCCGACGATTTCCATGCCGATTCGCCCACGGCGGCGAACATGACGTCGTCGACGGCAGGTGCGGCCGACGCGGCGGACAGGCGCTTCAATCGGGCAGCGGCGGGGCGCGCGAAGCGAACGGCAGGCGCCGCTACTCGTACTCGCCCTGGCGCTTCAGGTGCGCGAGGATCCGTTCGATCAGCGCCGACTCCTCGATGCTCGCGATGACTGTAGGCTTTCCGCCGCAGCGCCGGCAGGTGTCGATCTCGATCGCGAACACGCGTTTCAGCCGCTGCGCCCAGCGCATCGAGACGTGCTTTGGCACCGGCCGCTCGGCACCGTCCTGCCGCGCGCCGCGGCCGCGGCCGGCGTGATCGCGGCCCGCAGCGCAGGGTGCGGGGCGAAGACCCCGTGGTAGCGCGTCTGATGCTGGCGCGGC
>DATLZG010000135.1:0-8115 GCA_035574095.1 Burkholderiaceae bacterium
CCCATCTACGAACACAGACATGCCGATCGGCGTGCCGAGCAACGGCGAGGCCGCGAATCCGCGAAACGTGATGTCAGGCTGGTACGGATTGCCCTGCGCCGCGTTCACGAAGACCGATGCGACGCCGCGGTTGATCTGGTCGGCGATCGTCAGCGGCCGGTCGCGCCGGATCTGCTCGGCGTCGACGACGTACACCGAAGCCGGGATCCGGTCGGCCGGCAGGTCGTGCCCGACCAAGGGGACGGTACCGACGACGGTCACGGGCGGCAGTTCCTGCGGCCCTTGAGCCTGCACCGACGGCAGAACGGCCGCAAGCCAGGCGGCGAGCAAGGCGTTCCTGCCGCGCGCGAATGGAAGCCGACGACAAGACATGGCGAAAGGTCTCCTTGTGCGGTTGTTTCGCCACAGGTTGCAGCGGGCCGGCCGGCAGACCTAGGGAGAGACTCCCGAAAACGTCGGGATAAACTCCTGAGCGAGACTTCCCCCGACGCAATGCCCCGGCCACGCATAGCGCGATGGCGTCGCCCCGCGGTCCCAGCATCGAGAGGGGCCGACGATATTCGGGCGGACGCGCGCCGTACTGACCCACGAAAGTGGACCGATCTCGCGGTGGTGGTTGGGATCACTGCCGCCACTTGGGCGATTGCGCTGCTTTTCGAGCCGGCCGAACGCCTGTTTGACTGGACGCGGCGCTTCGAACACCTCGAGCTCGACGAGGCGCTCGCAGCCGGCGTTTCGCTCACCGCGGGGCTCGCTTGGTATGCGCTGCGCCGTTATCGCGCCGCACAAATCGCCCGGGAAGGCGATCAACGGATGACGATCCAACTGAGCGACGCATTGAGCGAGCAGAGGCGCCTGGCGCGGCGCTATGTCGAACTGCACGAAGCGGAGCGCAAGGCATTGGCACGTGAATTGCACGACGAACTCGGTCAGTACTTGAACCTGATCAAGCTCGACGCCGTGCAGATTCGGGATGCCATGGGCCCAAACGCTTCGGCGCAAGCCGCTGCGGCCTCGCTGATCGAACGGGTGGATCTCGCGCATCGAGCGACGGCAGCGCTTCTGCGCCGGCTGCGCCCGGTCGGCCTGGAAGAACTCGGCTTGCGCGCGGCGCTGGAACACTTGGTCGAGACGGCCCGCGCTGGTCTTGGCGCCGCAGACATCGGCCTGACCCTGGGCGCGGAACTGGATCGCCTCGACGATGGCATCGCGCTGACGGTGTACCGACTTGTCCAGGAGGGGTTGACAAACTGCGCCAAGCACGCCCGCGCGACCAAGATCGAAGTCGCCGTTGCCGGCGAGCGGACGGTGGACGGCCAGCGTTTACTTCTCACGATCGCCGACGACGGCGTCGGCGCGGAGGTCGGGTCGCCGACGCGCGGCCTCGGATTGGTCGGCATGCGCGAACGGGTCGTCGCGCACGGAGGGGAGATGAACGTCGTTACCGGGATTGGCCAGGGCTTCGCGATCCGCGCCGTGATTCCAGTGGTCGAGCACTACGGCAATCGATGAGCGACGCGCCGATTCGTGTTCTGCTGGTCGACGACCACGCGGTCGTGCGGGCCGGTTATCGCCATCTGTTGGCGCGGGACGGGCGGATTCAAGTGGTCGGGGAGGCCGCCGACGCCCAGGCGGCGTATGTCGCGTATTGCGAGCTCGCGCCCGACGTGGTCGTGATGGACATCGCACTGCCCGGCGCCAGCGGAATCGAAGCGGTGCGGCGAATCGTCGCCCGCGACGATCGGGCGCGGGTGTTGATGTTCAGCATGTACGAGGATGCGATATTCGCCGCCCGTGCGCTGCAGGCGGGCGCGCGCGGCTATCTGACCAAGCGCAGCGGACCGGACGCGCTCGTCGAGGCGGTGCTGGCGCTGGCGCGAGGCGAGCGGTATTTCGGCCGTGAGGTCGCGCAGGCGCTTGCCTTGCGGTCGACGGTGACGCCGCGGGAGATCGCAGGCGATCTGTCCGTGCGCGAGTTCGAGATTCTGCAGATGCTGGTTGGCGGAACGCCGCTGAACGAGATCGCGTCGCGGCTGCGCTTGAGCGAAAAGACCGTCGCCAACTACCAGTCAACGATCAAGCAGAAGCTCGGCGTCAGCAACGCGATCCAACTGATGCACAAGGCCTTGCAATTGGGCCTGGTGTCTGGCCACCTCGCCGTCGGCGCTCAGCCCGGCGGCTGAGCGGGCGCGGCGAACACCGCTGCGACGGCGGCGTGCTGGGGACGGAAAACGAGCGAGACGCGGCGCCCGGGCTCTGCCGATCCGCGCGGTGAAGCCGACGCGGCACCCCTTACTTCAGCTTGGTTTCCTTGTACTGCACGTGCTTGCGCGCCACCGGGTCGTACTTCATGAACGCCAGCTTGTCCGGCGTCGTGCGCTTGTTCTTGGTGGTCGTATAAAAGTGCCCGGTGCCGGCGGTGGACTCCAGCTTGATCTTTTCACGTGCGCCCTTGGCCATCGCCGTCCTCCTCAGATTTCGCCGCGCGCGCGCAGGTCCGCCAGCACCGCATCGATGCCGAGCTTGTCGATCGTGCGCAGCCCGGCATTGGTGACCCGCAACCGCACCCAGCGGCGCTCGCTATCGACCCAGAAGCGGCGATATTGCAGATTCGGCATGAAGCGCCGCTTCGTCTTGTTGTTCGCGTGCGAGACGTGATGGCCGACCATCGGCGCCTTGCCCGTGACTTGACACACGCGTGCCATCTGATTGCTCCCAATCTGTCGCGCGAACGCCGGCCGGCGTTTCGCAAAGCGGCGAATTGTAAGTGAATCGGCCGCCGCCAGCCACTCGGCTACAGCAGCCCCCGCTCAGCGAACGAAACGGTGGCGCCCGGCCCGGCGACGATGATGTGGTCCAGCACCCGGATGTCCACCAGCGCCAGGGCGTCGCGCAGAGTCCGCGTCAGCAGCTCGTCGGCCCGGCTCGGCTCGGCCGTACCCGAGGGGTGGTTGTGGGCAAAAATCACCGCCGCCGCGTTGTGTGCCAGGGCCGCCTTGACCACCTCGCGGGGGTAAACGCTGGTCTGCGTCAGCGTGCCCCGGAACAGCTCGCGGTCCGCAATCAGTCGGTTCTGCGCGTCTAGAAACAGGGCGACGAAGACCTCGTGCGGCGTGTGGCCGAGCGCCAAGCGCAGATAGTCGCGGACCTTGTGCGGCGAATTCAGCACCTCGTTGCGCCGTACGTCTTCCCGCAACGCGCGCCGGGCAAGTTCCACCACCGCGGCGAGCTGCGCGTACTTCGCCGGCCCGAAGCCGCGCAAGGCTTCCACCTCGCGTCGCGGGGCGGCCAGCAGACCATTCAGCCCGTTGAATCGTGCCAGCGCCTCGCGCGCCAGTTGCAGCACGTCCTTGCCCGGCGTGCCTACCCGCAGGAACACCGCCAGCAGCTCCGCTTCGGTCAGCGCCTGCGGCCCCTCGCCAAGCAGCTTCTCGCGCGGCCGCTCGGCTTCCGGCCAGTCTTTGATCGGCACGGCTTTCCCCCTCGTTACAATCGCTTCACTATGAAGCAGATCGGGCCCGGCTCGCACGTCACCCTCCATTATCGATTGGCGGTTTGCGAGGGTGGCGTCGAGCGCGAGCTGATCAGCACCTTCGACGCGCGCCCGGCGACCCTGCAGATCGGCAACGGGCAGTTGGCGCCGACGATCGAGCAGCGCCTGCTCGGATTGGCCGAGGGGGCGCGGGCCGAGTTCGATCTGGCGCCGAGCGAAGCCTATGGCGAGCGGCGCCCCGAGCTCGTGCGCACGCTGACGCGCGCTGCGTTCGATGCCAACGCCGAAGCGGATACGGAGTACGAAGCGGGCGATGTGATCGAGTTCCGCATGCCGGATGGCGCCAGCTTCGCCGGCGTGCTGACGTCGTGCGATGCCGAGCGCGTGGTAATCGACTTCAACCATCCGCTGGCCGGTTTGCCGTTGCGCTTCTCGGCGCACGTGATCGGGGTGATCTGAGATGGAAGTCTTGCTGGCGCAGCCACGCGGCTTTTGCGCGGGCGTGGATCGCGCGATCGAGATCGTCGAGCGCGCGCTGGCGCAGTTCGGCGCACCCATCTACGTGCGGCACGAGATCGTGCACAACTCGCACGTGGTGGCGGATCTGCGCGCGAAGGGCGCGATCTTCGTCGATGAACTGGACCAGGTGCCCGCCGGCGCCACGGTCATTTTTTCCGCGCATGGCGTGTCCAAACGCGTGCAGCGCGAGGCGGCGGCGCGCGGCCTGCGCGTTTTCGACGCCACCTGCCCGCTGGTGACCAAAGTGCACGTCGAGGTCGCCAAGATGCGCGCACAGGGGCGCGAGATCGTGATGATCGGTCACGCCGGCCATCCGGAGGTCGAAGGCACGATGGGGCAGGCCGACGACGGCATGTATCTGGTGGAGACGGTGGCCGACGTCGAGCGCCTGCAGGTGCGCGATCCGAACCGGCTCGCCTATGTGACGCAGACCACGCTGTCGCTCGACGACGCGGCCGAGATCGTCGCCGCGCTGAAGCGGCGCTTTCCCGCGATCGCCGAACCGAAAAAGGCCGACATCTGCTACGCGACGCAAAACCGGCAGGACGCCGTGAAGTTCATGGCGCCGCAAGTAGACGTGGTGATCGTGATCGGCAGCCCGACCAGCTCGAACTCGAACCGGCTGCGCGAGGTCGCCGAGCGCTTTGGCGTGCCCGCCTATCTGGTCGATGCGCCCGAAGACGTCGTGCCGGCCTGGGTCGAAGGTAAACGGCGCGTCGGCGTCACCGCTGGAGCATCGGCGCCCGAGGTGCTGGTCGAGCGGGTGGTCGAACGGCTGCGCGCGCTCGGCGCGCGCAGCGTGCGCGCGCTCGCGGGCGTCGCGGAGGGCGTGACCTTTCCGTTGCCGAAGGGCTTGAGCGCGCCGCCGCTGAAGGAGGAAACGCGATGAATGCATGGCGCGCGCTGTGGACGGCGCTGCTGCTTGCCTTGGGCGCCGGGATGGCGCCGGCGCAGCCGGTGACGATCGAAGGGGTGCGGTTCGAGCCGACCGCCCAGGTCGGCGGCCAGACGCTGCAACTGAACGGCGCCGGTCTGCGCACGCGCGCCTTCTTCAAGGTCTATGCCGCCGGCTTGTATGTGCCGGAGAAAGCCGCCGACGCCGCCGCGCTGCTGGCGCAAACGGGCGCCCGCCGCGTGGCGATCGTGATGCTGCGCGAGGTCGATGCCGAGACCTTTGCCGGCGCGCTGGCGGACGGGCTGAAGGCCAATCACAGCGAAGCGCAACTGGCGGCGCTGAAGTCCCAGGTCGAGCAATTGCTGGCGGTGTTCAAGTCGGTCGGCGCCGCGAAGAAGGGCGATTCGATCCACCTCGACTACGCGCCGGCGAGCGGCACGCGCGTGATCGTCAACGGCCAGCCGCGCGGCGAGCCGATCGCGGGCGCGGCCTTCTTTTCCGCGCTGCTGCGCGTCTGGCTGGGCGAAAAGCCGGTCGACGCGGGGTTGAAGAGGGCGATGCTCGGTGGCTGAGGCCGCCTCCGCCAATGCAGAACTGATCGACGCGTTCATCGACGCGCTGTGGCTGGAAGACGGGCTGGCGGCGAATTCGCTCGCCGCCTATCGGCGCGACCTGCGCGCGCTCGCCGCGTGGGCACAACAGCGCTCGCTACTCGCGCTGCGGGAGGCCGATCTGCAGGAGTACTTCGCCGCGCAGTTCGCGGCTTCGCGGCCGACGACCGCGAACCGGCGCCTGGCGACGCTGCGACGTTTCTACCGCTGGGCGCTGCGTGACGGGCGCATCGCGGTCGATCCGACGCAGCGCCTTGCCAATGCGCGCACGCCGGCCCGCTTTCCGAAGGCCCTGTCCGAGGCGCAGGTCGAGGCGCTGTTGGCGGCACCGGATGTGCGTACCGAGCTCGGCCTGCGCGACCGCGCGATGCTCGAAGTCCTGTACGCGACCGGTCTGCGCGTGTCGGAACTCGTTTCGTTGCGCCTGGCGTCGGTGTCGCTTGCCGACGGGCTGGTGCGGGTGATCGGCAAAGGCAACAAGGAGCGCATCGTGCCGCTGGGCGAAGAGGCGCGCGCTTGGCTCGAGCGCTACTTCGCGCAGGCGCGTCCGCAGTTGCTCGGCGCGCGCGCCTCCGACGCGGTGTTCGTCACCGCGCGCGCGGAGCCGATGACGCGCCAGCGCTTCTGGCGGCTGATCAAGGACTATGCACGGCGCGCCGGCATCGATGCGCCGCTGTCGCCGCACGGACTGCGGCATTCGTTCGCCACGCACCTGCTGAACCATGGCGCCGATCTGCGCGTGGTCCAACTGTTGCTCGGGCATGCCGACATTTCGACGACCCAGATCTATACCCACGTGGCGCGCGAGCGGCTGAAGGTCCTGCACGCGCGCCACCATCCGCGCGGCTGAGCCGCGGCGCGAGAGTCTTCGCCGGCGGCCCGGGGTCGCGCCGCGCAGGACCGACGTATGCGCAGACGCGTCGCGCACCGCAGGCGCAAGGTCGGGGCGCGCAGAGGACTCGTTCACGGCTTCGGAGCGATAAACTGCGCGACCGATGGGGAATCGGGCGCATGGCGGCGAAACGCCGGCGACGCAATGGCTACGCCGCCGCGGCGTCGCGTTCACCGAACACGTCTATGAATATGTCGAACACGGCGGCACGAAGGTTTCTTCGCGCGCGCTCGGCGTGCCCGAACACGAGGTGGTGAAGACACTGGTGATGGAAGACGAGGACGGCCAGCCGCTGCTGGTGCTGATGCATGGCGACCGCAAGGTTTCGACCAAGAACCTCGCGCGCCAGATCGGACGCAAGCGCATCGAGCCCTGCGCGCCGGAGACCGCGCAACGGCACACCGGCTATCGGGTCGGCGGTACCTCGCCGTTCGGCACCCGCAAGGAGTTGCCGGTGTTCGTCGAGGCGAGCGTGCTCGCCCTCGAGCGCATCTACATCAACGGCGGGCGGCGCGGCTACCTGGTCGGCATCGCACCGTCCGTGCTGACCTCGGCGCTGGGCGCCGTGCCGGTTCGGTGCGCACTCGCCGCTTAACGTCATCGACGCAATGGAAGCGCTCGCCACTGTCCTTGCCGCGGTCGCCGGCTACCTGCTCGGGTCGGTGTCATTCGCGATGATCGTCAGCCGGCTGTTCGGCTTGGCCGACCCGCGTACGTACGGCTCGCGCAATCCGGGTGCGACGAATGTGTTGAGGACCGGCAACCGCGCGGCGGCGGCGCTCACGCTCGCCGGCGACGCGCTGAAGGGCACGCTGGCGGTTTGGCTGGCGCAGCGCTTCGGCCCCGCTTACGGTGTCGACGAGTTCGGCTTCGCGCTCACCGGGGTGGCCGCCTTCGTCGGCCACCTTTATCCGCTGTATTTCCGCTTTCAGGGCGGCAAGGGCGTCGCGACCTTCTTCGGCGTCATCGCGATCGTCAACCCCTGGCTCGGCCTCGTGTGCGGCATCACCTGGCTGCTGATCGCGTATTTCTTTCGCTACTCGTCGCTCGCCGCGATCGGCGCCGCCGTGGTCGCGGTGTTCGGCCAGATCTTCGGTTGGGGCTTCGACGGTGTTCTGTTGTGCGTGGTCGCAATGGCCACGCTGCTCATTTACCGGCACCGGCAGAACATCGCCAACCTGCGCGCCGGCAAGGAGCGGCGCATCGGCGAGAAGGCCGGCGGCGAGGCCGCGCGGCACTAGAACCAGCGCGCGGTGCGCTATCGGGCGCGCACGGCTGCGGCCCTACGCGAGCGGCCAGCGCGGCTTGACTTCGAAGCCGAGTGCCGGCTGCGCGCCGCCGCCGCTGCGCAGCCGCGCCAGCCCGGCCATGGCCACCATCGCTCCGTTGTCCGTGCACAGCTCGGCGGGCGGGAAGTAGAGCGCGCAGCCGCGCGCCTGCGCTTCGGACTTCAGACGCTCCCGCAACTGCCGGTTGGCACCGACGCCGCCGGCGACGACCAGCGTGGGAAGCCCGGTCGACTCGAGCGCCGCCATCGACTTGGCCTCCAGCACATCGACCACCGCCTCGACGAAGGCGTGCGCGATGTCGGCGCGCGTCCGCTCACACAGGTTGCCGGCTCTGCGCACCGCAGTCAGCACCGCGGTCTTCAGGCCGCTGAAGCTGAAGTTCAGGTCCCCGCTGTGAAGCAGCGGCCGCGGGAGGC
>DATLZG010000136.1:0-3040 GCA_035574095.1 Burkholderiaceae bacterium
GCCGCGCTCTCAGAACGCCGAGGCGTTGACTCCGCCGGCGCCGACCGCCACGTAGCCGAAGCCGGTGCCGGTCAGCGCGCGCACGCCGGTGATGCCGGTGACGGAAAGCGCCGACCAGCTCTGCCCGTCCACGCTGGCGAAGGCGTTGCCGGCCGTGTCCAACGCGACGAAGCGCGTCGTATAGCCGATGCCGGCGAAGTTGCCGGCGCCGGCCACGGTGGCCGTGGTCCAGGTCGCGCCGGCGTCGGTGCTGCGCGCGATCACGCCACCGTCGCCGACCGCGACGAAGGTGTTGATCGCCACCGACGTGCTGCCTTCGTTGTTGTTGAAATTGCCGTAGCCGATCTTGCGCAGCGCCGGCGCGCCGGCGATCGTCGACGCCGTCCAGGTCGCCCCGGCGTCGGTCGACACGACATAGGCGCCGCCCGCGCCGACCGCGATGCAGTGCGTGCTGCTGCACGCGATGCCGGTCAGATCCGCGCTCGTGTTGGAGGTACGTGCGGTCCAGGTCAGGCCGTCGGTGGTGGTGGCGATCGCGCCGGCGTCTCCTACCGCGATGAACGTGGCGCCGTAGACGGTGATCGCGCGCCAGGCTGGGCTCCCGGCGTTGTACGCGCTGCCCACGGTCCAGGTGACGCCGTCGCTGCTGACGAGGGCGCTCGCTCCGGCGCCGACCGCGACGATCTTGCTGTTTGGCGCCGACGGATTGTTCAGGCTCGCGGTGTAAGCGGCGACGGCGTTCAGATCCGCGGCAAAGCCGGCCGGCGCGCTGCGCGCGGTGAAGTTGCGGCCGTCGGTGCTGGAGAAGATCGCCGCGTTCGGGCCGACCGCGACGAAGATGCCGCTCGGCAGGGCCGTCGCGGTGCAGGTGGTGAGCGGCGCGTAGCCGACGCCGGCCAAGTCGGCGGCGAGCGCAGCGCCCGCATTCCAGCTCGCGCCCGCCGCGCGCGGCGTGGCGGCGAGCGTCGGGCTGCCCGGCCCGCCGGGGCCGCCGTCGATGCGGCCGTTGAGCGTGAAGTACTGCGTGCGACCGTTCGGGTAGCCGCACAGCGAGGTCGGCGACCGCGCGTTGCGCAGCACGCGCGTATCCGGGAACTGGTTGAAGTTCTCGGTCGTCAGGCCGCTGTTGGCGGATACGAACAGCCAGTACTGCACGCCCGGGTCGTCGTTCCACGAGACGGTGACGATGCCGTCGCCGACGGTGGCGGCCACGCCGGTCGGCGCGGGCGCCGGTTCGCCGTTGCCGCCGCAGGCGGCCACTACGAGCGCCGCGGCCAGCGCGGGCGCAATCGAACGGAGATTCACCGGGATTTCCAACGAAGGGCGAAACGGGCGCCGAATTTATCACCCGTGCGCTTCGTAGCGGCCGAGGCGCACCATCGTCGTGCCGGGCTTCAGGTGTCGCAGCGAGGGCATCACCAGCACGGTGTCGTCGTACGGCGTGCGCCATATCGTGTCGCCGTCGTAAGCGACCGGCGTGCCGGCGCGCGCAATCACCTCCAGCCCGCGGTATTCGCCGGCGAAGCGAAAGTCCATCGACCGCGCGACCACCGCCTCGGTGACGCGGATCAGCCGCTGCACGGACGGCGCCGCCAGGCGCAGCCGCGGCGCGACGAAGGCATCATCCAGCGTGCCGGTGGCGCGCAGGAAACGCAGCGTGGTGTCCCAGGCCACGTCCACCGCGCGCGCCTCCCAGTGCTGGCCGCACTCGATCAGCAGCGCGCGCTTGGGGCTGGCCGGATCGCCGAAGCCGCCGCGCTCGATGATGCGCAGGCCCGCCGGGTGCCCGGTGTCGAGCAGCAGGTCGGCCGGCACGCCCACCGCGCGCGCGAACTCGGCGTTCTTGCGCACCTGCCCGCACACCATGAGCGGGCGGCAGGGTTCGTGCATCGAATGCAGGTCGAGCAGGAAGTCGGCGGCATCGACGAACGGCGCCAGCTCGCGCGCGCGGCGCAACTCCACCGAGTCGCGCGCGCCGTACAGCACTTCGTCGGCCCACACGCGGTTGTAGTCCTCGTCGACGTAGCGCGAGGCGTCCGGATCGTCGAAGTCGAAGCGCGCGAACGCGGCCACGTTGGCGAACGCGACGATCAGCTTTCCGCGCTGCGGCTGCAGGCCCGCGCGCAGCAGATCGATCAGCGCGATCGCGCCGGCGAATTCGTTGCCGTGCGTGAGCGCCTGCACCATCACCGTCGACCCGGCGCGGCCGGAATCGAACGCGTGCACGTAGTCCACGCCGGTGTTGCCGTGCCGCAGCGGCGCGAGGGCGGGCGGGCGGATCTCGAGCGGATGGTGTTCACGCATGGCGTGCCTCGGTGGCGATGTAATCGCGGATCGCTGCGGCCAGTCGCGCCAGATCGCGCTGCAGGCGCGCGAAGCCCGCGTGCTTGCGGCGCGTGGCTTCGTCCATGTACAGGCGCTTGTTGATTTCGATCTGCAGGCTGTGGCGGCCGCGCGCGGGATCGCTGTAGGCGCGCACCAGCTCCACGCCCTTGTACGGATCGTTGACGCGCACCTCGTAGTCCATCGCCGCCAGCGTGGCGCGCACGAACTCGGTGAGGGCCGGCGCGCAACTGGTGCCGTCGCGGTCGCCGAGCACGAAGTCCGCCCGCGGCCGGCCGGCGCCGCCTTCGGCCATTTTTCCGCCGACCGCTGCCATCGAATGGCAGTTCAGGTGAACCACGCGGCCGAAGCGCGCGTGGACATCGTCCAGCAGCGCGGCGAGCGCGCGGTGATAAGGCGCGTGCACGCGCTCGATGCGCGCCGCCACTTCCTCGACTTTCAGCTTGCGGCCGTAGATCGGCCGGCCGTCGTCGAGCAGCCGCCAGATGAGCGCCTTGCCGATGCGCGCCTTGCCGCTCGGCACGTACTCGTGCGGCCAGGGGGCAGCGAGCAGCTCGAGATCGACGTCGCCGCGGTGGCGGTTGACGTCCAGATACGTGCGCGCGACCTGCGCGGCCAGCAGCGGCGCGCCCAGTTCGGCGGCCGCCAGCCACAGCTCGTCGACGTAGCAGTCTTCGCCTTCGCGCAGGTCGAACTC
>DATLZG010000137.1:0-3261 GCA_035574095.1 Burkholderiaceae bacterium
GAAGCGGCAGGCGACCTCGTAGCCGTTGCGTTCGTACAGGGCCGGCGCCTGGAAGCTGAACGTGTCGAGATAGATGAGCGTGCCGCCGCGGCCGCGCGCGGCGACCTCCAACCGCCGCAGCAGCGCGGAGCCGATGCCGCGCCGACGGTGACGCGCATCGACCCAGAGCTGTTGCACCTCCCACGCGGTGCCCCATACACGCGCGCGCAAGCCGCCGACGAGAGCGCCCGCCGCGTCGCGCGCGCAGACGAACAGCGGCCGCACCGCCGCCAGATCCGCCGCCTGCAGGTTGTGCGCGTGCAGACCCGCATCCACCGCGTCGAGGTCGGCCGCGCTTGCCGCTTCCACGGTCTCGTATCGAAATTCGACCCGCGCCATGCTGCGCCCCCTTCTTCCGCGCGTGCTGCGCGCCACTGTCATGCCGCCGGCGGCAGGCCAGTGGCCGCGATTAACCGCAAAACTGTACTGGCACTGTACTGGCCTTTGCGGGTACAGTGCAAGCGCGCCCCGTCCGCGTACCCGCTTCGCCCGCCGCCATGCTGCCCGATCGCCCCGCCATCGAAGACGCCGCCCGCATCGTGCGCGCGGCGATGCCGCCCACCCCCCAATACGCGTGGCCGCAACTGGGCGAACCGCTGCGCGCCGAGGTGTGGGTCAAGCACGAGAACCACACGCCGGTCGGCGCGTTCAAGCTGCGCGGCGGGCTGGTCTACTTCGACGCCCTGCGCCGGCGCGTGCCCGAGTGCCGCGGCGTGGTGGCGGCCACGCGCGGCAACCACGGCCAGTCGGTGGCGTTCGCCGCGCGCCGCTACGGCATGGCGGCGACGATCTTCGTCCCCCACGGCAACAGCCGCGAGAAGAACGCCGCGATGCGGGCGCTGGGCGCCACCCTGATCGAGCACGGCACGGACTTCCAGGCCGCGCGCGAGGAAGCGGGCCGCTACGCGCAGGCGCACGGCCTGCACTTCGTGCCCTCCTATCACCTCGATCTGGTGCGCGGCGTGGCCACCTACTGGATGGAGTTCTTCGCTGCCGCGCCGGAACTCGAGGTGATCTATGTGCCGATCGGTCTGGGGTCCGGCATCAGCGCCTGCGCGGCGGCGCGCGCCGCGCTGGGACGTAAGACACGCATCGTCGGCGTGGTCTCGGCACATGCGCCCTGCTACGCGCTGTCGTTCGCGGCGCGCGCGCCGGTCGAAGCGCCCGTGACGACGCAGCTCGCCGACGGTCTGGCCTGCCGCGTGCCGGAGGAGGAGGCTTTGCGGGTCCTCCTGGAGCACGTGGAGGAGGTGGTACAGGTGACCGATGTGGAGGTGGCGGAAGCGATGCGCCTGCTGTTCACAGCCACACACAACGTGGCCGAAGGCGCGGGCGCCGCGGCACTGGCGGCCGCGCTGAAGCAGCGCGACAGGTGCGCCGGCCGCCGGGTCGGGCTGCCGCTGACCGGCGGCAACGTCGATGCCGCGCTCTTTGCCCGCGTGCTCGCGGGGGGAGCATGGCAATGAGCGCGCGGCGGAATGCTCCGGTGCGATCGCGCCTGCGGGCGCCGCTGGGCTCGGCGCGAGGCTTTCGTCTCCGGTTGCGGGCGGGTAGAGGTTGGTGCCTGCACACGCGTACGGCTGGGGAGAAACGATGAGCGCGGATCAGTTCACCGCGCTGGTGGTCTTCGCTCTGGTGGGCTCCTTCACGCCGGGGCCGAACAATACGATCGCCACCGCCACCGCCGCGAACCACGGCTTCGCGGCAACGTTGCCGCATATCCTCGGCGTGCCGTTCGGGTTCGCGACGATGCTGCTGGCTGCCGCCGGCGGTGTGGCCGCACTGATCGTCGCCTCGCCGGCGCTGTCGGCGGCGCTCAAGTGGCTCGGCATCGCGTACCTGCTGTGGCTGGCCTGGTCGCTGGCACGCTCGCGCGACGGCGCCAGCGTCAGCGGCCCGTTCGCGCTGCCGCTCGCGTTCTGGCAGTCGGCGCTGTTCCAGTACCTGAACCCGAAGGCGTGGATGCTCACGGTCGCGACCGCCGCCGCCTGGCTGGCGACCGAACGGCCGTTCGCCCGCGCGGCCATCGTGTGCGCGGTGTTTTCGGCGGCGTGCGTCGGCAGCCTGGTGCTGTGGGCGGCCGTGGGCGCCGCATTGCGCGAGTGGCTGTCGCACGGTGCGCGGCTGCGCGCGTTCAACGTCGCGATGGGCGCGCTGCTCGCCGCGACCGCACTGTGGATGGGCGTGACGTGAGAGCCCGCCGCTGCACGCCGACGGCCGCGAGGCGGCCCCGCTCCGATCTCGACTTCCGAACCGAGGATGCACCGATGAGCCCGCACGCCGCCGCGCCCTGCCTGCCCCGCCTTGCCGCGCGCGCGGCCGAAGCGAAGAGTTCCGTCATCCGTGAGATCCTGAAGGTCACGCAGCGGCCGGACGTGATCTCGTTCGCCGGTGGGTTGCCGTCGCCCGCCACCTTTCCGGTCGAGGCGCTGCGCGCCGCCTTGGACGGCGTGCTGCGCGACGAGGGGCCGGCGGCGCTCCAGTACAGCACGACCGAGGGCGACGACACTCTCCGCGCCTGGGTGGCGGCACGCGAAACCGCAAACGGCATTCCGACCGCGCCTTCGCAGGTGCTGATCGTCGCCGGGTCGCAGCAGGGACTGGACCTGATCGGCAAGGCGCTGATCGATCCCGGCAGCCCGGTGCTGGTGGAGTCGCCTACCTATCTCGGCGCGTTGCAGGCGTTCGCGCTCTGTCAGGCCACGTTCCGCGAATTGCCGGCCGACGCCGAAGGCGTGCAGCCGGAGGCGATCGACGCCCGCCTCGCGCGCGAGGCGCGCTTCGCCTACCTGATGCCGAACTTCCAGAACCCCACCGGCCGCACACTGTCGCGCGAGCGGCGCGCGGCGCTGGCGGACACGGCGCGGGCGCTCGATTTCTGGCTGGTCGAAGACGACCCGTACGGCGAACTGTGGTACCGGCACGCGCCGCCGCCCGGGCTGCGGCGGTTCGCGCCCGAGCGCACGATCCGGCTCGGCTCGTTCTCCAAGATCCTGTCTCCCGGGCTGCGGCTCGGCTATGTGATCGCGCCGTCACCGATGATCGACGTGCTGGTGCGGGTCAAGCAGGCGACCGATCTGCATACCTCCACGCTCGCGCAGCGCGCCGCCGCGCGCGTGCTGTCGGGCGGGCTGCTGGACTCTCATCTGCCGGAGGTCCGCGCGCGCTACGCCGCGCAGTGCGAGGTAATGCTCGAAGCGCTGCGCGCGCACTTGCCGCGCG
>DATLZG010000138.1:0-4166 GCA_035574095.1 Burkholderiaceae bacterium
GCTGGATTGACGCAGAGCAGGTGGAGCGACTGGCCGCGCCGCTCGCCAAGAACGAGTACGGCCAGTACCTGATGCGGATGCTCAGGGAACGAATCGTGCCGCCAACGGCCTGACGCGAGGATGAAAGTCATTCACACCGCACTGGCCGAGGTGCTGATCCTCGAACCCGAGGTTTTCGAGGACAAGCGTGGCTTCTTCATGGAAAGTTGGAATGCCAAAGCCTTCTGCGAGGCGACGGGGCTCGACGTGCAGTTCGTTCAGGACAACCACTCGCGTTCCTTCAAGAATGTGCTGCGCGGTATCCACTACCAGGTCGTCAGGCCGCAGGGAAAGTTGGTGCGCGCTGTCAGCGGTGTGGTGCTCGATGTAGCGGTGGATCTGCGCAAGTCGTCGCCCAACTTCGGCAGGTGGGTTGGCGTGGAGCTTTCGGCTGAGAATAAGAGGCAACTTTGGGTTCCGCCTGGCTTCGGTCACGCGTTTCTCGTGCGCAGCGAGTCGGCCGATTTTCTCTATAAGACGACGGACTACTGGTTCAAGGAGCACGAACGTAGCCTTGCTTGGGATGACCCAATGTTGGCGATCGATTGGGGGTTGCGCGGCGAATCCCCGATCCTGGCCCGCAAGGATCGCGATGCGCCGCGGCTGCGGGACGCCGAGGTGTATCCGTGACACGCGTTCTCGTTCTCGGTGCGAAGGGGCAACTCGGCAGCGAACTCTGCCGCTGGTTGGGCGGTGCCGTCGATCTTGTGGCTGCCGACCGGCAGCGTGCCGACCTCGCGCAGTTCGATGTGCTGGTCCGTCTTATTGACGAGGTCAGACCCGACGTGGTCGTCAACGCCGCGGCCTACACGGCGGTCGACCGCGCCGAACAGGAAGAAGCAATCGCCTTCCGCGTCAACGGCGAAGCGCCCGGCGTGATCGCGGAGCGGTGCCGGCGGCTGGGCGCGGCGCTTGTCCACTTTTCGACTGACTACGTCTTTGACGGTGCCGCGGCCGGCGCGTACAAGGAAACGGATGAGTGCCGACCGCTGAACGCTTATGGCCGCAGCAAGCGGGCGGGGGAGCTGGCCATCGCGCAGGTCGGCGCAGCGCATCTGATCCTTCGCGTCGCGTGGCTCTACGGCCTGGAAGGGAGCAACTTCGTAAAGACAATGCTAAGACTCGCCGCCGATCGCCCGACACTCTCGGTCGTCGCCGATCAGTTTGGCGCGCCGACATGGGTTCGAACGGTCGCACAGTGGTTACACGGTCAACTCGCACCGCCGGGCAAGCACGCCGAGCCGCGCTGGCGATCGGACCCCGGCATTTATCACGTCGCACCGGCCGGGCGTACGACTTGGTACGAGGTTGCATGTACCGTGATATCGCTCGCCGAGAAACACCCGATTGCGCGCGGCTCGCTGCGCTGTCGGGCGGCCAACATTCGAGCGATCCGTTCGACCGATTACCCGACGCCGGCGCTGCGGCCAGCCAACTCGCAGTTGGACTCGACCAAGGCATGTACGCTGCTGTCGTGGTCGGCGCCCGAGTGGCGCGACGAGCTGGTCGCCTTCACCCGCCTGCTCCTCGATGCACAGGCCGGCGCACCGAACTGACACTTTCCCGATGCATCTCGTCTACTTTTCGCCCGTCGCGCTGTCCAGTTTCTGGCAGCGCCCCCACTGGATGGCGACGACACTGCTGCGCAAGGGGATCGAGCGCATCCTTTGGGTCGAACCCTATCCGACGCGCCTGCCGAAACTCGTTGATCTGCGACGTCCCTCGGACCAACCCGACGCAAACCGCAGGCTGCCGCTCGCGATTGACCGCCTTGCGGTGCGTGCACTGCCCGTCGAACCGTGGCTCATCGGTCAGGCTATCAATCGTTTGCTCTTTTTCGAGGGCGTGCTCGATCGGATCCGTCGGTGGGTCGATGCACGACCATTCGTGATTGGCGTCGGCAAGCCGAGCCCGCTGGCGCGCCTGGCGATCGAGCGCTCGATGCCCGATCGCAATTACTGCGGCAGCTTCTTCGACGCGATGGACCACTACGCGAGCTTCTACGAGGGTGTCTCGCGCGCCGCGATGGCGCAGTGGGAAGCGAACATCGTCGTCGCGGTCGATCGCGTGCAGGTGTCGTCGGCCGCGCTGCGTGAGCGTTATCGTCGTCTGCGTGCGGACATTGCGCTCGTGCCCAATGGTTGTGACACGGCGGCCGTGCAGCAGGCGATCGCGCATTGCACTGCATTAGGCACCGGCCAGAGCGCACCGGTGTACGGCTACCTCGGCACTTTGGGCACGTGGTTTGACTGGGCGTGGCTGAATCGCTTCGCACGGGTGCTCGCGCGCGTCGCCCCGCAGGCGCAGATCCATCTGATCGGGCCGATGTTTAGCGAGCCAAATGCACCGGTGCCGCCGCAGGTTCGCCTGCTGGGGACGATGTCAAACGATGATGCACTGGCGCGAGCCGCATCGTTCGCGGCCGGCTTGATACCCTTTGTCAGCAACGAGTTGACCGATTGCGTCGACCCTGTCAAGTACTACGAATACCGGGCGCTCGGGCGACCCGTGATCGCCGCACCTTTTTCAGATCTTGCAGCGCGCCAGGACCCCGGCTTATTCGTCGCGTCCACCGAGGCGGACTTCGAGGCAGTCCTCGACCGCCTTTCCAGCGCCGAGACACGCGTGCCCGCGCTACATCACTGGGCTTGGGACCACCGGTTTGCGTCGCTCGCGAACTGGATCCGCGATCAGCAGCGAACAGAACTCTGCGAGTCGTCCCTCGCAGGTGCCGCCGCGAACTGACAACCGCAAACCGCCCGGATCATCGTTTACCCGCTCGTCCGATCCGGCTCGAGCATGTCGCGGATTGCTGTGTGCAGGCCGCGCGCATGGCTCGAATACTGGCCAGACAGCAGCAGATATGCGATCACAGGCAGACGCAGCAGGCGAATGCCCGGCAGGGCAGCGCGCACGTGGACCAATCCCAGCGCCTTCGAAACCGCCACAGTCGCCGAAGCCTGTGCGGGCTTCATGCGGTGCAGGCGGCGCAGCAAAGCGGTCAACCGAACCTCCTGCTGTTTGCGAGAAACGACCCGTCCGGCCAGCAGCCTGCGGGTGCGCGCCACGCTGCCGAGCGGGGGTGCTCCGATCTGATTTGCCTGATGCTGGCGGTATCGAATCAACGGCTGCTCCAACCGTACGAGCCGCCCGCGCAGTGCCGCGTGCAGCGCCAGCCACTCGTCGTGAACAAAGTTCGGATCGAATGGGGTTGCGTGCGCATAGACCTCGCGCCTGATGGCGCACGTTGCGCCGGTGACGATGTTCCGCTTGAGCAGCAGAGCGAACGCGTTCCCCGAATCCTCCTCGGCGCGCTCGGCAGAAGTCAGACCCAGCGCGCGAAAAAGCCGCACGCCGAGCGGTTTGAGTTCGGCGTTCACCAGCAGTGCATCGCTGTGAACGAGCATGACAGACGTGTCGCGTTCGAACGGCACGCACATCAGCGCGATCTTCTCCGGCATCCAGACGTCGTCCTGGTCGCACAGAAAGACGATCTCGCCCGCGCACAGACTGATCGCCCGCTCAAAGTTCTGCGCGTAGCCGAGCCGCTGCGGATTGCGCATCAGCCGTATCGGCACCGGGCTCTCGGCCGCGCAGCGCGCGAGCACCGCCCAGGTGCCGTCGGCTGATGCGTCGTCCACGGCGACGATCTCGTCGGGCAGCCGTGTTTGGCGCCAAATGCTTTCGAGCTGTTCCCTGACGAAACGTTCGCCGTTGAACGTGCACAGCGCGATGGAGACTTTCGAGGGTACGGGCATGCGCGACAGCGCTCTGATTCTGCTGCGGTCGTGAAATGATAAGCGCGGATACTCATCACGATGTCATTCGGCGAGATCGATGCCCGGCGAACACCGGCTGCCGACTTGCACGACGCGCTGCTGCTAGCATGCCGCGCACGACCGACAGGTGGCAGCAGCTGACAGACAACTCATGGCAATGATCGCGCGCTGGGTGGACGATTGGGTGTCCCTGTGCCCCGAAGCGGACATTGCGAGCTAAGGACGAATCGGAGCAGGCGCGTGGCATGCGTGCCCGGCCAATCACCGATCGACCGGGGGTTCAGCGGCGCCTGCAGCCACCTCGCTGCCGACAAGCGGACACTTGCGAAAGACCAGTGGGTGGAGCGC